>WTHE01000393.1:0-6874 GCA_011523315.1 Candidatus Binatota bacterium | reverse complement strand
ATGGCGCGTGAGCCCGAATCCCAGCCCGCATCGCTGATCACCGACGAGATCCGGTCGTGGATCGGCCGCGAAGTTCCGCCCTGGACCATAGAGGTCAGCCGCCGCGATGTGCTGCGTTTTGCGGTGGCCACGGACGATCCGAACCCGCTCTATACGGACGAAGAGCAGGCCGCGCGTAGCCGCCACGGGGGGCTGATCGCCCCGCCGCTGTTTTATATGGCGCCCCTGACCGAGCCGGTGGCCGAGACCGAGCTGCGGCCCGACGGCCTGCCCTTTGAGGGCAAATTCCCGGTTCCGCCCACGCCCCTGCCACGCCTGATGGACGGCGGTGTCGAGATCGAGTTCTTGCAGCCCGTCCGGGTCGGCGACGTGCTCACCGGGCGCTCCAAGATCACCGATATCTACCAGAAAGACGGCCGCTCCGGGCCGCTCATCTTTGTCCAGCGCGAGACCACCTTTACCAACCAGAGGGGAGAGCTGGTCCTGATCGAAAAAGGGGCGAGCATCCTGCGCTAGGAGTCGGGTATGGCCGCAGTCGCAAACCCACAGCTCTATTTTGAAGATGTTGAAGAGGGCAGTGCTGTCCCCAGCCTGGAAAAAACGCCGTCCAATACCCTGCTGTTTTTGTACAGCGCGGTGACCTGGAATCCGCAGCGCATCCACTTTGATCGAGACTTTACCCTGCAAGAGGGCTACCGGGAGGTGGTCGTCCACGGTCCGCTGCGGGGCGCCTTCCTGTCCCAGCTCATGACCAACTGGATCGGTGAGGGCGGCACGCTCAAAAAAATGTCGTACGCCAACCGGGACATTGCGTATGTCAACGAACTGCTGGCCTGCAAGGGCACGGTCACCAGGAAATGGATCGAAAACGGGCTGGGACATGTGGAGTGCGATATCTGGGTCGAGAACGGACACGGCAACGTCCTGACCCCCGGCACGGCAACCGTCACCCTGCCGCTGCGCAATCCCGCTGCCTAGTCCAAGCCCGCCACCTGAATAACGAGGAATACACTATGGCGCGTCGCCCGCTGAAGCTCGTTCACACCTCCGACGTTCATCTTGAGAGTGATACCTTTGGCAAGAGTCAGGAAGGCCGGGCCTTCCGCAGCCGAATTCAGTACGCCTTCCAAAAAGTGGTTGATACGGTTGCCGAGGAAGGGGCCGACCTGTTTCTGATTGCCGGTGACCTGTTCGACTCGAACCGGGTCCAGGAATCGGGCGTCGAGTTTGTGTATAGCGAGCTGGCGCGGGTGCCGTGTCCGGTCGTTCTGATTCCGGGCAACCACGACTGTTACGATCAACGCTCGATCTACAAAAAGGTCGATTTCCGTGATGCCGGGTCCCACGTTTTCACCCTGACCTCGGAAGCGGGCGAAGTCCTGGAGTTTCCCGATCTGCATGCCACCGTGTGGGGCAAGGGCCTGGTCGAGCACGATCACGACTACAAACCCCTGGCCGGCGTGCCTGAGCGCCAGGGCGATTACTGGCATATCGGCATGGCCCACGGCTTTTATGTCGATGACGTCGAGGTCATGCGCTCCTCGCTGATCACACCCGAAGAGGTGGCGGCCTCCAGGCTGGATTACCTGGCCCTGGGCCACGTACACGTCTTCACCGACATCACCCACGGTCAGACCCGGGCGTGTTATCCGGGTACGCCTGCTCCGCTCCACATGGGAGCCCACGAGACGGGCAGCGTGGTGGTGGTCAGCCTCGACCCCGACAGCGGGGTCAGCCTGAACCAGCGCGCGCTGCACTTCGGACCGGCATGAGCGACCCCCCGCCTGAAGGCGTACACGACATCATCATTGACGTCGTTGCCGACGGCCGCACGCTGAGCCCCGACGAGATTCCTCCCGCCGTATCCGAGCAAATCGCAACGGCCCGCAAAACCGGCGATCCGACCCGCGAGCTTGAGTACGCCGGAATACGCTACCGCTGGTCCATCCGCCCGTGTGTGTATCCGTAATTTGAAAAGGCCGACCAGAGGAGACTCCCCCCCCTTCTTTTTTTCTCAAAACACCAAAAATCAGCTACTTAACTGAATGAGGCCAAGCTCTCTTGCTTGCAGTAGGAAAACACTCAATAGTAGATTCTTAGCTGACATCTTTCTGATGCGGCAGGCATGGAGACTGCTCACGAGCGCAGGACAAGGAACACGCCTATGTCTCTCGCCACGCAAATCATCGATCAGCAGGTTTCTGGCGTCGTCGCCAAACAGGAAGAAGCGTTCACCCATGAGCTGCGGTTGGGCCATGACGAATCGAAGCGACGCGCAACCGCGTTCCTGTTTCTCGTTGCCAAAACCATGTTCTCCCTGACCGACGAAGAGACGCTCGACAGTATTGTCGATGGTGGCAACGATTTTGGGATTGATGTGTTGTGCTTTGAACCGCCTGCGCAAGGAGAACTGAAAATTGCCCTGATCCAGGGAAAATATAGAACAAACCTCAATGGAGAAGCGGCTTTCCCCGAGAACGGAATCGCCAAGATGATTGACGCTATCGGTGCGCTCTTTGACCCGGACAAAGGAGTCACGTTGAATGAGCGGCTCCAGAAGCGGATTGAAGAAATCCGTTCGTTCGTTGCGGAGGGCGCAATCCCGCGTGTGGTTGCGGTCGCCGCCAACAACGGAGCCCGGTGGACTCAGACCGCACAGCAACGCATAGACAACACTGCGCGAGAGTTTGGGGGTCAGGTCGAGTGGCGGCATGTGGGCTCTGAGGATCTCCTCGCCATGTTGCAGGCTCAGCAACCCATCGACACCGAATTGCAGCTGACCGGGCAAGCCACGGTCGAAACTTTCGACTTTCGCCGTGTGCTGATGGGGCGTATGTCCGTCGCCAGACTCGCCCAGCTAGCCGATGAATACGACAACCGATTGTTCGAAAAGAATATCCGCCGTTACCTGGGTTTGGTCGGCAATCGGGTGAACGAGGCCGTTGCGTACACGCTCCGCCAGGCGGATCAACGGCCAAATTTCTATTTCTATAACAATGGTATCACCATTACCTGCTCGCAGTTCCGTCATAACGCACTACAGAAGGAGAACTGGCGGGTGAAAGTCTACGGTCTCCAAATCGTCAACGGCGGACAAACGGCCCGAACCGTCCAGCAAGTGGCCAAAGAAATCGATTCCGAGATAGAAACCGCAGAGGTGCTTGTCCGCATCTACGAAATTCAACAAAACGACACCGACCTCGTCGAGGCGATTACCTTCGCGACGAACAGCCAGAACCCGGTCGACCTCAGGGATCTGAAAGCTAACGACCTGCGTCAAAAAAATCTTGGCGCATCGATTGCCGAGCTCGGCTACGTGTACCGCGCCAAGCGCGAAGACCGGCCGGTCTCGTCCGACGAATTGACGAGCGCTGTCATCGCTGAGGCCGTGTTGGCGGTCTGGCGTCATCGCCCGCACCAGGCGCGGTTTGGGGGCCGGGAACACTTTGGGGCATTGTACGATACAATCTTCACCGCCGATCTGAACGGCGCGCAAGCGGTCATCGCTGCGCTCTTGCATCGGCACGCGGAAAACCACCGCAAGCGACCGCCGCAGGACGCGCCTGACTTCCTGCCGCATGGCTCCCGCTTCATCGCTATGCTCATGGGCCGTTATCTCTTGGAAGAGATGGGGATTTCGCTCAAGCAACTCGACCATCGCAACTTTGCGTATGCGCTGAGCCTCGCCGACCAGCAGTCTCCCGACTATATCGCGCGCGCCGAAGGAAAAATCGCCCCTGCGCTTGAACCGTTGTTCAGTGGACGGGAGCGGACTCTGCAGCGGTTGTCTGCGACCTTCCGTCGTGCGGATCTTGTTGAGATGCTCCGATAAATCCAAAGTATATGGACTACGTGCGATGTCTTCAGATGCTATGACAGCATTGAGAGATCATCGTCCGGGTCGAAGCGGTGTCGTTGGGCGATACTGTGGTACGGGTGGATTCCGAGCTATCAGCACGTCCTGAGACGGCTGGATGAGCAGAAGCGGTGTTACTCCGCTTCCAGGGCTTGCGGGTCGAGCTGATACCAGGACACTGCTCCTGATTCGATGCTGGTCTGTATCCGGTTATCCCGGTGCAGGCCGGCCACGACGGCGCGGCAGCGCCTGCCGGTGAACCTGCTCAGGAATCCGGCGTTGCGGACGGCTCTGGTCGTGTCCCGTCCGTTGGCGGTGAAGGAGACCTCGACGGCCAGATAACAGGTTTCGCCCGCCCGGTCCGCAGCCTCCATAATCAGATCGGCCCGGCGGAAGCTCCGCAGTTCGTTTACGGGAATGTCTGCTGTGTTTTGGGACTGGACGAGGGCTTTGAGGTCCTGCTGGTTCAGGGTTCGCACCAGCGTGAATCCCAGCTCCTCAGCTATGAGGTCGGCCTCTCTGAGCGCGGCGTTTCGGGCATGGGTGCCCTTGAGCGGCGCGAGGTCATCGCGAATCGACTTGACGGCAGTCTCGACATTGCCGAGGCGTTGTTCAACATTGTCGAAGCGCTTCTCCGTGGCGGCGACAAACTGGGCGAATTTTTCGGGTAGCTCAAGCAACTCGCGCGTCAGCAGTCGGGCGCGCAGGGCTTCAAGCCACTGGGGGTTCTCGTTCAGGATGCGGAACAGGTCTTCTATGGTGTTGATGGTAGCCATCGTCATGCCCGTTTTGTCCTTGTTATAGCAGACCTCTCGTTGCGGCCAAGGCTTGTCGCGTTCGGATTTGGGCTGCCGCTGGGCATGTCTGCTTGTACTCCGCCGCCCGCTTCTGCTATGACTCGGCTATGGCCGAGCGAGCCGATCTGCACCGTCGTCCGCAGCGGGTGACGCTGAAGGACATCCTCCGCACTGCGGTCAATCTGGAAAAGAAGACCATGGCGCTGTATATGCGCTTTGCCCAGGTCTTTCACGATCAGGAAGACCTGCGGAAATTCTGGTTTGCCATGGCTCGCCACGAAGCCGGCCACCTCGGCGCCCTGGCCCTGGTCGAAGGCGTCCTGGAGAGCGAGCCGGATGTGGCCGAGACCAACAAAGTCTGGTTTGACCCGTCCTCGGTGGTTCGCCTGCGCTCCCTGCTCAGAGCCTACGGCCGTGAGGTCGATACCGGACTCGGGGTGGAGCGGGCGTTTGAGATGGCGATTGATATTGAAAGCTCAGAGCTTGAGGACGTGGTGGTCGAGTTGCTCCAGGTCGTCAAGGAAAAAATGATCCGCGACCAGGCCGTCAAGCTGCTCATCCACGATCTGAGCGATCTGAGCTACATGGTCGAGAAATTCACCACCAATGACGACCTGCTGGCCCGAGCCGACGAACTGGTTGACCACCGCTTCGACCGGCTGTCGGTCGCCCCGCCCGAGAAGGGCCAGACCCTTCTGTCGTGACCCGGCAGGTTTGACACGCCCCCCACAACTTGATTAGATTCGGACCGCCCGACAGGGCATATCTCACCCATAGGAGGACGTAAGAATGGCGACAACAGTGGTCATACTCGAAATGCAGGTCAAGCCTGAGGCTGTGGAAGGGGTCAAAGCCTCGTTCAAAGATCTGCTGCCCGATACCCGCTCCTACGACGGCTGTCAGGGGCTCGATGTCTATGAGGACCTGGACGAAAGCGGTCATCTGGTGCTCTACGAACGCTGGGACTCAAAAGAGCACTACCAGCGCTATCTGAACTGGCGGACCGAGACCGGCGCCATGGAGCAGCTCGGCAAAGCCCTGGTCGGACCGCCCAGCATCAAGTATTTTGACCGGGTTGATGTCTGAGACCGCCCGCGTGAACGATGGCCACTATGGCATCGTTCACGTTTCCTCCAGGCGCAGGACCGAGACCCGTGTCCTGCGCGCCCCTGTCCCTCTTCTCAGCCCATTCATCCGCTGACAGCCCGCCTGGCGCAGTCGCCGCCGGCCCATCCCTATGCACGGAGGGTGAGACATGACTGATACGCAGGAAAAGCCCCTGATCGGTACCATGGACGGACTCTCAAAGTCCGGCAATCCGCAAGACTACTACGACGCCATCAAGCAGAAATTCGCCGAGGAACGTGACCTCCGGCTCAACTACCGGCCCGAGGGCACGGCCCAGTACACGTCCGACCTGAGCGGCAGCTTTGCCCGCTATGAGCTCGATCCCTACGGCGGCGACCTCAAGCCCCGCGAGCCGATCAACGATACGGTCGAGTGTCTGTTCATCGGCGGCGGCTTCTCGGCTCTGCTGACCTCGGCCCGGCTGCGCGAGTACGGCGTCGAGAGTATCCGCATTGTCGAACGGGGCGCCGACGTGGGCGGCACCTGGTACTGGAACCGCTACCCGGGGGTGGCCTGCGACGTGGTGTCGTACGACTACCTGCCGCTGCTCGACGAGATGGACTATGTGCCCAAGGACCACTACGCCAGGGGACCGGAGATCCTGGCCCATTGTCAGGCCATTGCCAGAAAGTACGATTTGTACAAGCTGGCCGTGTTCCAGACCACCGTCACCTCCACGGTGTGGGACGCAGAAGAAGAGATGTGGCACCTGCGCACCGACCGGGGCGACCATATGAAGGCGCGCTTTGTGATCTGCGCCAACGGCACCCTGTCCAAGCCCAAGCTGTCCAAGATTGCGGGCATGGAGACCTTTCAGGGTCACTCCTTTCACACCTCACGCTGGGACTATGCCTACACCGGGGACGACCTGTCGGGCCTGGAGGATAAGGTCGTGGGCATCATCGGCACCGGGGCGACCGCAGTCCAGGCTATTCCCGGCTTGGGCGCGGCGGCCAAGGAGCTGTACGTCTTTCAGCGCACCCCGTCCTCAATCGACATTCGGGACGACTGGCAGACCGACCCCGAATGGGCGCGCACGCTCAAGCCGGGCTGGCAGGCCAAGCGCCGCGAGCGGGCCATGCGGGGCCCCCGG
>WTHE01000201.1 GCA_011523315.1 Candidatus Binatota bacterium | reverse complement strand
CAGTTGCACGTCAGCACCCTTTCGGGTTGGGTATTGCCCTATCCAGCAGGTTATGGATTCCCTTTGCCTTTCGGCCGCTGGCATTCGCTTCTTGCAACCTCCTATTCCCGCTGAGGGGTTGGCCCTTCCTTGCGGTCGGGTTACTGGCCGGAGAGGTCAGACCTCAACGGGGTTATCCTGTTCCGCATCCTTGAGAAACGACCGGTTTAGGTGCCCTCTATGTGCCGGAGCCTGTGGTGTGTGCGTAGGAGAGACCCTCCCTCCTGTTCACATGCGGCTCAGCCCCACCGTGACATCCATCGTTTCGGTGGTTAATCGTGACGACACGTGCTGCAAGGGTTCACAATCGTTCACCGTGCCGGTCTTCGCCTTGCCCTGGGTCCGGTGATGGCTACCTTTCCCATTAGGCTTTTCATCCCAGCTTCACACCCCGCCGTTACCAGCAACGCATGTGGGACTGGCGACCAGCTTTCACACTAGCCGGGATTCCCTTCAGGGAATCACTCAAAAGATGCGACTTCAGGTCGCACAGGGGTCGTCGATACCATCGAAGTGCCGGATAAGGGGTGGGAGCACCTGCAGATGGCCGGAAAGAAGCTTGGCGAGGGCCTTGGTCGCATAGTCCCGCATGCCCCGGTTGGGAGACGTGAAGGTCCAGACAATGGGAATCGCAGCGAGCTCGACGACCTCGTTGTTACAGTTCGAATACGGGCCGCGGGCCGCCCAACGGATGAGACGGTCGAGCGTCCCGCCGTAGTCAAAGGCAAAGTATGTGGGAATGCTCCAGGCGACGTCGCGCTCGGGCATCGGCAGGCGCTTGAGCCATTCATGCAAGAAGTTCGCGTTCAGCGGATTGCCTGGGGAAGGCGCAACCGACAGAATCGTCTCAAACATAAGCTCGAACAAGTCTTTCGATCTTGACCGCTGCCGGACTTCCCTTAGAAGTTCGCGTGACCGATCCGTTACGGCGGAAGGCCGCCGCGTCGCGATGCTTTTCACAAATGCTTCGTCCCACCAGCAGCGCCGGGGGAAATCAGATTGCCACTGAACAACATTCAGCAACTCAACGCCCAACCGTTCCGGTATCTGGACTGCCAGAGCTTCAATCCAACCGGCCGGGGCTTGCATCAACCGTTGGCGAAGCGGCTCTCCGTCTGCCAGCGCCTCGCTGAGACGCTCGGAGTCGCCCTCAAAGGGCTTAAGCAGTACTGAGCCAATCCTGTAATCGGCAAAGCGCTGGTACGTGAAACGAATGACATCCACCAATTCGGCAGTATCGGAATTCCACGTCAAGTCCGCGGTCAGCACACTTTCACTCAATAACACGCCCAGCATCGTGTCAGGCCACTGATTCCGGCCAGGCGCAAACGCATTGATGATTTCTGTCGCACGGCTGCGAGCCAGAGTGTCCCGATTGGCCTCGGCGAGCGCGTCGCAGAAGGCGTCAATCGCGGATTGGACGGGTCGGGTCGCGGGGTCCAGGTTCAACCGATTCGCTATACGGTCCCCCTTGGACTTCAGATACTGCTCGAAAACGTCGCTGACGTGAGTCTCACCTGCCGGTGGGGTATTCGGACCCATGTCCTTCAGACCTTCGCAGTAGAGCTTCAGAAACAATGGGTTCGTGAACTCCGCCGCAAGCAAGGGTATCCCGGGCTGTTCAAGGCGGAAGGCGTCGAAAAACTGCTCGGTCGCCTCCAACTCGTAACCGGCAAATCCCCGATGATCGACCTCGGCAATGCCAGAAAGGCCGTCGGCAGGAAGTACGATCTCCCGGTAGGGCGACCTTACCGAAACACCAATCGAGATCCACGGGTTTTGAGCGACCTCGGCGAGCAGGCAGGGCAGTTCGTCCTGCCAGGTTCTGGGATTTTCGGACTCGTTGAGCGCGTCAACCAACAGCAGGAACGGTGCGTTCGATGCCTCTGCCGCAGCCTGCATCGCTCCAATCAGCACCTCCGAGCCAACTTGGCCGAGACCGAACTGCTCAGCCATTTCGGACCATACGTGACGACCGGACAAACGCCCGCCAAAGAGCAAAACCGCGGGCCGGCCAGTGTCAACGGCACGCTGGGCGGCATCACAGAAGAGATGCGTCTTGCCCTGTCCTGCCTCGCCGGTGAGGAGTAATGCACCGTGGCTCGCGGCTTTCGCTGCGTCACCCTTCAACAGAGCCTCGCAATCTTGGAGCGCGATCACCAATCTATGAAGATGGTATCGAAGCGACTTATCGTGCGAGGACACAGCACAGGCAGTCTCCTGAACGGCATGCGTTACGTCAAGCAACGGTGCCAGATCGACCGGCACCGGTAGTTCTATACGACTCGGCACAGCGCGTCGCCACGCATTCAGGGATTTGGCGAGGCATTGCAACTGCCGTGTGACGCCGAGGCCAGTGAAGCGCGACACCTTGAGATAATATGCAGCTTTGAGCACCGCATCCCGCCGGGCACGGAACCGTTGCCAATAGGTTTCCGACCGCGCCAGGCCCTCAAGCGCGAACGCGACCGGCAGATCGACGTGCAACTCAGGGCTGTACCGTCCGCCAGCCTCTCGGGTCGTTTTCTCCATGCGCCGCGCGCACCAGTCGGACGAGAAAACTTCTTCGTCCCAGAAAAACTTTTCGATGCCACGCTGGTTCGGATGGCCGACGAGACGTTGCAGGAGGTCGCCCGCGGACCAGAGGTCAATGCGGACCCGTTCGGCGCCAGGGATGCGTTGACGCCAGCTTGCCTTTCTAACCTCGAACTTCTGTCGCGCCGATTTCCGTTTGCCGCTTCCGGGCACATCTGGAAGGTCAAAGGGGATGCAGAAGGCCAGCCTTCGGCACTTCGGCCGTTCCTTGACCACTGTCCTGAGCGACTTCCCCATACTTTTCAAGAGGGTGTCGATGTCGAAGATGAACTTTGCCTGCCACCCCCATTGCACCCCGTTCTGAAAAGACACGTACCATTCCAGGCCGCCATCCGGGTTGCCGGTTTTGATCAACTCCGCACCCCTTGGTGTCGGGTCGCGAAGCTGGTAGCACAACTCCTCGAACGCCTGATACTGTGACCCGTGCCATTGGCGAATAGATCTGAAGTCGGGATTGGAAACTGCCATATCAAACTCCCGCTGCGCACATCAAGCCCTGCATTCCGTCCGCTGAGGGGGCACCAAGCAGCTGATGTTGTAACTGGTCGATAAGGGGAGTGCCAAAACGAGGGCCTGACGATATCCGGCGTAACCCTTGATCCCCGACGCCTGCAACCGTCGTCTCCTCCTGTTTACGCCCATCAGCCACGGGTACCCGCCAAGTTGAGCGTCAGTAACTCCTGCAACGCTTTTTCGCTGGGAATATCCACGTCCCACCCGTACGCCGCAGCCACGGCAGCATCGAGGGCCGCGTGTGCGTCACTGAGCCATTGCGGGCGCGTATTGTAGAGACCCGTCAGGGTGCGTTTCCTGAGTTCCTTCGCTGCGGCTTCGCCGCGGGGCACTGGGCGTCCGGGGTATTCGGGCGCCGGCTCGTCGATCCATTCCACCCATTCCGGCGGGTTGAGCCACCGGTCCCGCAGTTCGACCAGGTACCGCGCGGCCTCGGCGACGGCAATGGCGCGCGGGTCGTCCGCATACTCGGAAGCGGGAATGTCGGGCGACAGTCCTTCGGGGAAGGGGAAGGTCTCGACGGTGGTGGTAGGCGTGTAGCGTGGGCGGTCCTCCAGACTGGTGCCGAGTCGTAGCGACCAGGCCTCGTGAAAGCGGCTGTGCAGGACGCCGAAGGTCGTGTCGTCGTCGCGGGCGATGACGATCAGTTGATGGTCGGGGCAGACGCGAGCGTCGAGCCAAACGAACAAACGGTGTTTAGCAACCGTTGGTGTTGCGATATAACGCCACATGCTGCCAAGTGCCTGCCACATGCCCTGCCTCGGCTCGACGTGCCGCCACCAGTTGACGCGGTAGGCGTCGCGGCGGTTGTTTTGCCGCACCGGGTGAACGTGCGTCTGCACATGCCGAAACGGCGCCTCGTACAACGCCGCTTCTTCGCGCCTCATCTTCCAGCCGAAATCGATAATCCATTTGCCTGCCGGCCGCCTCGTGATGTCCATGCCGTTCATCCACGGCTTGAGCACGTCGGAATTGGGCCTCCCGTTGGGGTTCCTGGGCGCCTTGAGCCACTCCCGCGCTTGCTTCCCCGACACGTCGAACGGGCCTCCCTTGGTGTCCCCCATGAAAGCGACGCCCTCGTTTCGGAAAAGCCCCCGCGCCCTGGTCGCATCGATGCCCACGCCACCACGCCGCGCTGTCAGGTCGGCGTATATCTCTTCCACCGGCTGCCCATCGAGGCGTCGTTCGGGCATCGATTCATCGTATGCCCGTGAGAAGCAAACCATGGACACGCGCACGGCCGCACCTTCGATTACCCACGGCTCATCGCTCCAGGCCTCGAAGATCGTGCAATTGCGGCTGGCGGCCTGCAAGGCCCGGCGGTTCGCCCCGCCGCGAATGGAATTGGTCGAAACGAGGCCCACACGGATTGCCTTGCCCGCTTCGACGTGTTCGCCGGCCTTCATGAACCAGTAGCACACGAGGTCGGCCTCGGCAGGCACACGGCCTTCATACGCCTCGAACAGTCTGGAGACGTAGCCGTCGCCAAGCGTGCTGATAAGCAGCTTGCCGCCCAGAAAGGGCGGATTGCCGATAACCACGTCCGCTATCGGCCACTCGGGCTCTTCGCCCTCCGGCGACAACACCGCATCGAGGCACTCGATGGTGTCCAGCGGCTTCAGGATCGGGTCGCGCGAGCCAGCAAAGCCGTTGCGGCGCATCCACTGAATCTCGCCGATCCACACCGAGACGCGCGCCAGTTCCGCGGCGTACGGGTTGATCTCGATTCCCTTGACGTTGGCCGGGCCGGTTTCGGGGAAGGAACGGGGGAGCCCCAGGGCTTCGGCCTCCAGTTGCACCCGGTGCTCCAGGTCCTTGAGCGCCTGCAGCGCCAGGTACAGGAAGTTGCCCGAGCCGCAGGCTGGGTCCAGACGGGGAAGGAACGGGGGAGCCCCAGGGCTTCGGCCTCCAGTTGCACCCGGTGCTCCAGGTCCTTGAGCGCCTGCAGCGCCAGGTACAGGAAGTTGCCCGAGCCGCAGGCTGGGTCCAGAACGGTGAAGGAGCGTAGCCGCCTGAGGAAATTGCCCAACTGCCGTTCGGCCTCTCGGCGGCGCCGCGTCTGCGCGGCGGTGGAGCGGG
>WTHE01000251.1 GCA_011523315.1 Candidatus Binatota bacterium | reverse complement strand
ATTGAGGGGGCCGACATCGACACGGCCTTGGAAGGCTCGGCCCTGATTGCCCTGGACAAGCTGGATAAAATCGGCCCCGCCGGGGTGCGTGAGGAATTGATCCAGCGCGGCACCAGCGCGGCTGCGGCCGAGCGGCTGCTGGCGCTGACGACCGGCACCGAGCAGGCCGACAACACCCGCATCCTGCGTGAGCTGCGCGCCGCCCTCGTCTCGCCCGCAGCCCGGCAGGCGCTCGACGAGCTGGACACGCTGCTGACGCTCAGCGCCGACACCCCGGCCGGTCCGCTGCTGCGTCTCAGCCCGGCCCTGGCTCGGGGTCTCAGCTATTACACCGGCCCGATTTTCGAGATCATTTCGCCGGATTTCAGCGGCTCGCTGGGCGGCGGCGGTCGCTACGACAATCTGGTCGGCATGTTCAGCGGTAAACAGGTGCCGGCAGTTGGTTTCTCGCTGGGCCTGGAGCGGATTCTGCTGCTGATGGAAGACGGCCGCATGTTCCCCGACCTCCAGCTGCGGGCGCAGGTCATGGTGTGTCCGCTGCCCGCCACGCCGCTGGCTGCGGTGACGGGTCTGACGGCCCGGCTGCGCCAGGCCGGGATCACCGTCGAGCTGTATCCGGAACAGGCCAAACTCGGCCGTCAGCTGTCCACCGCCGACAATCTCGATATCCCCTACGCCCTGATCATCGGCCCGGACGAGGTGGCGCGGCAGACCTACAGCCTCAAGAATCTGGCCACCGGACAGCAGGACAGCCTGGACGAGGCGGGCCTGATTGCAGCCCTGGGGCAGACCGGAAAGTAGAGGCAGAGCGATGCGTGTCACGGTTCTGGGCGCGGGCGACGCCTTCAGCAGCGGCGGTCAGCGTCAGAGCGGCTATCTGGTCGAGACCGACAGCGCCACGTTTCTGCTGGACTGCGGCGCGACCACGCTGCTGGCGCTGAAAACGCTGCGGATTCCGGCCGAACGGATCGACTTTGTCGCCATCAGTCACATGCACGGCGACCACTTCGGCGGCCTACCCTTTCTGTTCCTCGAATACCTGTATGAGCAGCCGCGCAGCCGTCCGCTGCACATCGCCGGGCCGCCGGGCATACAGGAACGCGTCCTGGCCCTCCACCGCGTCATGTATGGTGAGCTGTCGGCCCGCAATCCGTCCTTTGACCTGGAATTTCATCAGCTCCCGCCGGGCCGGCCGGCTCGGGTGTGTCGGGTCGAATTGTTGCCTTTTCGCGTCCCGCATCAGGTAGACGAGATTTCCCTGGGCTACCGGCTGACGGTTGACGGCAAATCCCTGCTGTACTCCGGCGACTGTGGCTGGAACGAAGACCTGGTCCGCCACGCCCAGGGCACGGATCTGTTCATCTGCGAGTGCTGCTTTTTTGAGACCCGGACCTCGTACCACATCAGCTATCCGCAGCTGGCCGAACACGCCCCCCGCCTGGGCTGCAAACGCCTGCTGCTCAGCCATCTTGGCCGTGAGGTCCTGGAACGTCTGCCCCAGCTCAGGCTGGAGTGCGCGACTGACGGCCTGGTGCTCGAGGTGTAGCCGAGACCCGCTGGTGAGGACGGGACCGGCCGCTCAGCCACCCGACAACAGGCGTCCCGCCGCAGTCCACAGCTGAAACAGTCCCAGGGCCGACACCACCACCACGACCAGCGTGCCTGAGAGGTTGGCCAGCCGGCCGTTGGTGTGCTGGCCCAGGAGTTCTCGGCGGTTCATCACGATCAACAGGAAGACGGCGACAACCGGCAGCAGCACGCCATTGATCGCCTGGGCGACAATAATCGCCGCCACCGGACTCTGACCGACCACGGCAAGCCCCGTGCCAATCAGCACGATCACCCCCCCCACCGCCCGCAGCCGCCAGCTGCGCAGATCGCGCTGCCAGCCCAGGACGCCGGCCGTGGCGTAGGCGGCGGCCAGAGGAGCCGTGATGGCGCTGGTGATGCCGGCACACAACAGGCCGGCGGCAAAAAAAGACCGGGCGGCCGAGCCGAGCAGCGGCGTCAGCTGGTCGGCCATGGCCCCGACATTGTCCAGTGGAATGCCGCGAACGAAAAACGCGCTGGCGGCCGTCGAGACAACCGCCAGAGTCATCACGCCTCCGATTGACACCGACAGCCAGGTATCACGCCTGGCGATGCTCAGCGCTGTTGGCTGGGGCAGTCCGTTTGTCCAGCGTTCCCGTACCGCGTCGGCGTGCAGGAACAGGTTATAGGGCACGACCGTGGTGCCAATCAGGGCCACAACGAGCAGCGCGGAGTCGGCGGGCAGACTCGGCCACGCCGCACCCCGGATCAGTTCGGCCGCAGACGGACGGGCCGGCAGGGCGGTCAGGACAAACACCAGGCTCATGCCCAGCACCAGGACGAGCAGGCAGCGCTCGATCGCCCGGTAGGTTCCCAGGGCCAGCAGGCAGACAACAAGCAGCCCGATGCCCAGCGCCCACAGCTGGGCGGGACCGCCACTCAGCAGGGCCAGACCGGCGGCCGCGCCGGTGATATTGCCGGTTTCAAACGCCGCATTGCCGCCACCGATACCAACCACGACCAGAGCGCACACGGGCAACCGCAGACGCGAGTCGGCAAAGACCGTCCGCAGGGCTTGGCCCAGACCCCGACGGCTGACAAGGCCGAGCCGGGCAGCCATCTCCTGGAGGACAATCGTGGCCAGGACCGAAAAAACAAGCGCCCACACCAGGTCATAGCCAAAGCGGGCTCCGGCCAGGCTGGCCGTTGTCACCGTGCCCGGCCCGATAAAGGCGGCCACGACCAGAAAACCCGGACCGTAGCGTTTCATGCGCGGACTATGGCCGATTTCTGGTGACGAAGAAAGGCAGGAATGGGCGAGCGCCCGAGCGCGGGGACTTTCGGCTGGTGAATGGCGCCGCATCCAGCCTTGCCCCCTCTTCCCGAGCCATAGTAGAGTCCCCGCTGTCCGCGGTCGGAGGTAAAGGAGGGGACACTATGGCACGACCGGTTCGCTACAACATGATTGGCCTGCTGTTCTGCAGCTCGGTCGTCAATTACATCGACCGGGTCAATATCTCGGTCGCCGCACCGGTCATCATGGCCGCCACCAACTGGGATAAAGACCGCTTCGGGCTGGTCTTCTCCGCCTTTCTGGTCGGCTATGCGCTGTTCCAGATTCCCGGCGGTCTGGTGGCTGATCGCTGGAGCGCCCGCAAGGTGCTGGCCGTGGCGTTTTGCGGCTTTTCGCTGTTTACCGCCCTGACCCCGCTGGGTCAGCTGGGGTTCGTGCTGTTCCTCGGCATGCGCTTCCTGGTCGGGGCGTTTGAGTCCCTGACCTTTCCGGCCCTGACCTCGCTCAACTCGCGCTGGATTCCGCGTACCGAGTTTGGCCGGGCGCAGACGATCAGCATCTCGGGCATCACCGTCGGCCAGATGATCGCCTACCCGCTGACGACCTGGATCGTGGTCCAGTTCAGCTGGCCGAGCGTGTTTTATTTCAACGCCCTGCTCGGCTTTGTGTGGGCCGCAATATGGCTGTGGTACGCGACCGATACGCCGCAAGAACACCCGCGCATCAGCCAGGCCGAACGCGACTATATCGAGTCCAACCTGCCGCCCAAGCCGAGCGAGCCGCTGCCCATCCGCACCCTGTTTCGCAGCTGGCCGCTGTTCACCGTGTGCCTCAGCTATATGGGCTATGCCTACATTGGCTGGATGTTCCTGTTCTGGTTTCCGACCTATCTGGTCGAGGGACGCGAGATGTCGCTGGCAACGATGGGCCTCATGGGTGTCCTGCTGCACGGGGCGGGCTTCCTGGGCATCCTGGCCGGCGGCGCGGTCTCGGACTGGCTGCTGCGCACGGGTTGGAGCGCCCAGTTTGCCCGAGCCCGGCTGGCCGGCTTCGGGGTCGGCGTGTCCCTGCCCTTTCTGCTCGGCGCGGCCGTGGTGCCCTCGACCACGCTGTGCGTATTGTTTCTGATCGTCTTTTACTTCTTTTTTGCCAGTGCGGTGGCCGGCTATACGACCGTGTCGATTGAGTTCAACCCCCACTTTGCCGGGGCCATCTTCGGCATGATCAACTGCCTGGGCAGTTTCGCCGGCATCTTCGGTCCGATGACCGCCGGCTTCATGCTGGCCGGCGGAGGCACCTGGACTCTGCCGTTTTTTGTCGCCACCGGGGTCGGCTGCGTGTGCACGGCCATCCTGCTCGTCGTGCCGATTCGGCCGATTGCGTTTGCCGGCTCCGCCGTCCCGGAGGGAGAAGGACAGCAGGCCGAGGCCCAAGGCTGACAGGCACCGACATTTGACTTCAACCCGGCTATTTCCTAAGCTGGCGAGCGCTGACACGCCGGCCACGGAAGGAGCCCCAGCATGGATTTTGAATATTCACCCAAGGTCACCGAGTTGCGTCAAAAAGTCCAAGGCTTCATGGACGCTTACGTCTACCCCAACGAAAAAACGTATTACGAGCAGCTCGACAGCCAGGGCGACCGGTGGCAGATTCCGCCCATTCTCGAAGAACTCAAGCGGCAGGCCAAGGCTCAGAATCTGTGGAACCTGTTCCTGCCCGAGAGCGATTACGGCTATGGCCTGACCAACCTGGAATACGCGCCGCTGGCCGAGATCATGGGCCGGGTGCACTGGGGGTCCGAGGTGTTCAACTGCTCGGCCCCGGATACCGGTAACATGGAAGTCCTGTCACGCTACGGCACCCAGGAGCAGCAGGACCGCTGGTTGCAGCCCCTGCTGAACGGTGAAATCCGGTCGTGCTTTGCCATGACCGAGCCGGCGGTCGCCTCGTCCGACGCGACCAATATCGAGTCAAGCATCGTGCGCGACGGGGACGAGTATGTCATCAACGGCCGCAAATGGTGGTCGTCGGGCATGGGCGACCCACGCTGTCAGATCATCATCTTCATGGGCAAGACCGACCCCGACAACCCGAGCCGTTACTTGCAGCAGTCGCAGATCCTGGTGCCGCGCGACACGCCGGGCATCAACATCATTCGCATGCTGTCGGTGTTCGGCTATGACGACGCGCCCCACGGCCACGCCGAGGTCGAGTTCAAGGATGTCCGGGTGCCGGCCTCGAACATGATTCTGGGCGAGGGCCGGGGCTTTGAAATCGCCCAGGGCCGGCTGGGGCCGGGGCGTATCCACCACTGCATGCGGCTCATCGGGCAGGCCGAACGCGATCTGGAGAAAATGTGCAAACGGGCCAAGTCGCGGGTCGCCTTCGGCAAGCCGGTTTCGGAA
>WTHE01000156.1 GCA_011523315.1 Candidatus Binatota bacterium | reverse complement strand
CGCCCACTATAACCGACGCATTGACCTCACCCTGCAGCAGAAGTTCACCCTCGCCCCCCGCACCCAGCATGTGGTGTCAAACCTGCAACAAGAGGTCCACGCCATCGCCTTCATCCATCCGGACCGCCCCGAGAATTTTTTTCTGGCCGATATGATGGGCCGCATGGAGGCCCTGTCGCCGCACTTTCATTACACCATTGTCGATATGAACCGCAGCCCGGCCACGGCCCAACAGTACAACGCCCGCCGGTATGGCACGATTGTGTTTGAGTCAGCCGGCCGCAGCCGCCACTCCTCCCTGAGTTCCGGTGAGAACGACGTTGTCGCCGCCCTGTTGCACGTCACCCGCAGCGCGGAAAAGACGATCTATTTTACGACCGGCCACGGGGAGGGAGAGCTGAGCGATCCGCAACCGGAAGACGGCTATACCAAACTCCGGGGCGCCATGGCGGATGAGTTTTACGTTGCCAAGCAGATCTCGCTGGCCGACACCGGCGGCATACCGGACGATGCCGCAGTCGTTGTCCTGCTCGGTCCCAAAGATCCGTTCCTGCCCTTTGAACTGCAAGCCCTGGACGCCTTTCTGAAACAAGGCGGCGCGCTGTTTGTCATGATTGACCCCACCAGCAATGCGTCGAATCTCGACGCCTTTCTGGAGCAATACGGGGTCTACCTGTTGGATTATATCGCTGTCGATCCCTCAAAGCGGATCTATGCCGGAGAAGCCATTACCTTTCGGGCCTCACGGACCGCCGTCACCCACGATATGCTCAAAGCGGTCAACGTCCCGCCGATCTTTTCCCTGTCTCGGGTCGTCGAAGTGCGCCAGGATCTCGACAAAGGCATCAGAGCCGCACCTATTCTGGCAACCTCGGGGTCCGGCTTTGGGAGTGCCGAGCAGCGTGTTTCAGCCCAGCAAGAGTTTCAGTTTGTTGTCGGCCGAGACCTGCGCGGTCCGGTCCCGATTGCCGGAGAAGTGATTCTCACCAATGGCGAGCAGGAGGAACGTCCCGGCCGGATCGTGGTCTTTGGCGATGTCGACTTTGCCCACAACGCGCTGCTCGAGCAGGGCGGCAACCGAGACCTCTTCATCAATGCCGTCAACTGGCTGGCTGACGATGTCGGTCAGGTTGGCGAACGGGCCACCAGACAGCCGGCAGGAGAAAAACAGTTCTACCTGACCGATGAACAAGGTCGGCGGATCCTCATTGTCAGCACGGCCATCCTGCCGAGTTCCTTTCTGCTCATCGGCATCGGCGTGTTCGTGTGGCGGAGGCAGCGCGGATGAGTTGGCGGCGAATTGGTCTCTATTACGGCCTGACCGTCGTGTTCGGCGTGTATTTCTTTGCCTTCGTGTGGGATCCGGTCGGTGAGAGGCCTCACCTCAGAGACTACTCGCCAACCCAAAGTCGCTTTCTGCCCTTTACGCGGGACTCCATCCAAGAGCTTCAGCTGCACCGTGAGGGACAGGTGATCCGGTGTCTGTTTGACGGGGACAGCTGGCAGGTGGTTGAACCCCTGGGGGGCTACGCCACCTCATCGCTGGTGACCAGCCTGATTGAAAACCTGACCACGGAACAAGAAACCCGGGTGGTGCAGGAAGCGACCGATGATCTGGCCGCCTACGGTCTCAACCCGCCGCACGCCACCATCGTTCTCAAGGGCAGGACCGAGAGCGAGCTGGCCACCATTTTTATTGGCGGCCGCAACCCCACCTCAACTGCGGTGTACGCCAGCAAAGAGGGCTCCCCCGAGATCGTGCTGCTAGGCTATAGCGCGTTCTATTACGAAGAACTCCTGTTTGAGGCTGCCACCGATTTCACAGCCGGACCAAACGGCAGCCCCGAGGCCACCGAGCCAGCGCAGGACACACAAGAAGAGCAAGCTGAAGAGTAGGGACGATTGTCTAGCGCTGATTGCGCTCTTCAAGGTGTTGACTCTCGTGCGTCGAGAGACATAAGAAAATGAAGGGAAGGAGAGCTTATGAGCAGGCACGTTTTAGAATTCGATGCTGACACAACCAAAACCATACAGCAAATCACGAAAGCTGCTCCCTCCCTTAGTGAGGAAGAGCTTGTACGTGATGCTGTCAATACTTATTTGTGGTTACTCCAGCATCAACGCGGTGGCTACAAGGTTGTTGTTTATAAAGGGGACTACGAGAGCCCGGAAGATCCGCAGCTGCTTACGAATCTCTGGACGGAGAAAAAATAAGCTGCTTAGCTTCATTCCGTACACCACTTCGTATCTTTGCCGGGGAAGAGGACATGCTCTGAAGGTCAGAGCATGTCCTTCAGCGTCTCCCTATGGAAAAACAGCTGCTCTCCCCACGAAATCCCCTTGCAGTCATAGCTCTTCTGGTCGGCGCAGTTGAATCCATTATGGGAACTGCGGCCGCTTTTTTGGATCCCGGTCATGCACAGAACATTCTCGTCTACGCCATGGTCGGCATATTTGGTGTCGTCATCATTGGGTTTTTTGTCGTGCTGTATTATCACCCGGCACATTTTTACAGCCCAGAGCAATTTCACAGAGAAACCGCACACGTTGTCTTTACTGGAAAGGAGAGGAGTTTCGCTGTGGTGGACACCAGAACGAGAAAGGCAATACTAGAAACAGAAGCTGACCCAAGTACCTCCCGGCCCGAGACCACAGAGGCTTCTCAATGACCTGGGGCAGCCAGGCCGTTCAATTCTGGACCAAGACATGATCCCTGTCATCGCCCCTATGCCGTCCCTGTCCAGAAAAGTGTGGTTCTTCCTGAGCCTGCTGTGTTGGGTGCTGTGGAGCGCCTGCTCGCCACCTCAGGAGTCCAGCATTCAGGACGACATCACGCGCTATCTTGAAAAAAAACAGGACTGGTCGCTGACTGAGAACCGCATGAATACAGCCATAGAAACGGTCCGCCGCGACCACTTTGTCCACGACGAGCTGACGATTAACGTGTTGAGGCCGCTCATTGGTATGAGCCAGAACCATATTCGGGAGCTTGAGATCTATCAGCCCCAGACCCTACAGGTCTCAGACATCCATCGGGAGTACATCGAGGGCTGGCGGGCGCAGCAATTTGCCATTGCGGCTGCGGTTGATGCCGCCGAGCGTGGGGACTACGTGCAGCTTTCCAGCGCCAGTAACGAGCTTCTCCAGGCTCAACAGGCAGTCACGACCACCAACGCCAACCTCCAGCAGCTGGCTGACAAGGCCGGCCTCCTCGCTCCCGGCCCGGCCGAGCAGACGCAGGCCGCTCCGCCAACATCCGGCGAAAGCTTGCCCGAATAAGGTCAGGACGACGACAGAAGTGCTGACCATCTTCGGAACCGGAATTGTCGTCATTGGCGTCATCCTCGCCGGGCAACGCAGCCTCTGCGCCGAACTCAGTAGCCTACGGGCCGACCAACACGAACTCCGTACCAGCTTGCGCGCCGAACTGGGTGAACTCCGCACCGAGATGCGCAACCGCTTCACCGCCGTGGATACGCGCCTGACCGCAATTGAGCACCAGCAGGGAGAGCTGCGCGAACGCATGGCCCACCTCGAAGGCTTGCTCGACGGCTTACGCGAAGCCATCGCCGGCACACGCGGGGCAGCCTGATTCACATCCTACGCACCGAGCCGCTCCCGTCCCCCTTCCAGGAGTGGCATTAAACCATTGACTTTTGCGTCCCGTGTCTGGCATGGTAGGCGGCGAACATTCCGCATAGGGGCCCTCCATCGGGTCACCTGCACTGAGAATCTTCCTTCTCTCCCCACTCCACCTTCCCGTGTGGCGTGTTCGTAACCCGGCCCTCCCAACGCCGGACCGGGGGCCCACAACGGACACAGGAGGGAACGGATATGACACAATCTTTCATGCTGGTCGCCACAGCCGGAGCGACGGACGCGGGGCGAGACTCCGGCCCGCATCGGCTATGCGCGCCACACAAGGCTTCCGGGACACGCTGAAGAGGGCACCTCTCTCATCGAGAGGCATGGGGATGCAGCGAACGTCCCCTGGAGAAAGGAGGGCAGGTCTACCCAAGGGCTCTTTCGTGTTGCAGCAGAAACCGTATCAGAGGCCGTATCGAGGAGGGCATATGATGAGACGAACACACACCTTGGGACGCCGTCTCGTTCTGGGTGCGTTGGTCGGCGCGCTTGGGCTGTTGACCTGGGGCACGGACGCCTGGGCTTCGGTCCGCCTGGCACCGGACATCGAACTGCAGGCCTGGTACCGCATGCGCCATAGTTTTCAGACTGACGGCAGCGAACATTTCGACTGGGTGCAGTGGCGGAATGAGGGGTTTATCTGGCTGACCTACGACAACTTTTATCACCGCGGCAAATTCTTCGGGAAATTCGAGATTCCCGTCCCCCTGGTCGAGAGCGCTTCGTTCAGCGGGCGGTACCGCTCGCGGGTCGATCCGATCTACGTCATCCGTGAGCACTACCGCCACCTGTACGACGAGGAGCATACCTCGAATTGGCTGGTGCCGGAGAACGGCTTTCGAGATATCTACGTCGATATTGACCACGGCTATATGGGGCCGGGCAGGCTGTTTACCCGCTGGGGCTATCAGCAGGTTGTGTGGGGCGAGTCCGACCTGTTCCGCTCGATTGATATCGTCAACCCCCTGCGGATTGACCAGAACCTGGGTGTGGGTGAGAAGTTCGACGAATTTCGCAGCCCTATCCTGGCCCTCAAGGCCCTGTACGACATCGGCAACGTCGGCACCTGGGTCTCGGGCCTGGGAATCGAAGGGTATTACACACCCCGGTATCGCGGCGGTCAGACCGATCTGCTGGTCGAAGACGGCTGGCGGATTCAGCAGCAGATACGCGGCTGTGAAAAGGACGGGGTGTATTACGACTGGTCTCTGCACGACTGCGGGAGTGTAGGTTCGGACGGGTCAATCCGCATGCTGCCCTACCGACCGGTCTGGCTCGGTAAACGGCGCTCCGATCATCCCTGGGCGCTGGCGGCAACCGGCAACAACGCCCGCAGGGACTCGGCCGACTTCCTGTGTTTGACTGGTGCCCGCTGTGCTGCCGACGTGCCGGGCGACCGGGTGAGTGCTCGGGTCAACCTGCCCAAGGGCAACTCGCACCACCACAGCCGGGGGCACTGGCACTCGGGTGGTGTCCGTATTATCGGCAGCACTTGGTTCAACCTCGACTTCTCCCTCAACTACATGTACATCCCTTACACCTTTGCCAACGGCAACACCGTCACTGATTTCAGTGCGTATGGGGACGATATGGATGGCGACGGGC
>WTHE01000704.1 GCA_011523315.1 Candidatus Binatota bacterium | reverse complement strand
GACATCAACGCCAAGAAGCCGCACGCGACCTACTCGCACTGTTATGTGATGAAGCGCCTCTTCTCGCCGGGCCGGGCCAAACAGTATTACTCGCTGCGCAATATGGTCAGCGGCCGGCGCTGAGGCGGCCGCCATTGTCCTCTACCGCTGATGAGTCCTGAGCCCGGGAGAGCAGGAGGGAAGGAATGAAGTATGTCGCCGCCGCCCTGGTCTGGACCCTGACCCTGAGCGTCGCCCCCCAACTGCTGGCTCAGACCAGCGCTCCACAACCAGCCGGCCCTGTCGTCCTGCCCGACATAGAGGTCCGGGGCACCACCCCACTCATGGGGCTCGGCGTTCCCCGCGAGCAGATTCCGGCCAATGTCCAGGTCACGACCGGGGAACGCATCGCCAACCGTGGCGCCCTCAACATGACCGACTTTCTGGCCCGCGAGTTTGCCGGCATCAACCTCACCCACGTCCAGAACAATCCGTTTCAGCCCGACTTCAGCTACCGGGGCTTTACCAGCTCGTTTCTGATCGGCACGCCGCCGGGGCTGAGCGTGTTTGTTGACGGTGTTCGGGCCAACGAACCCCTGGCCGATCAGGTCAACTGGGATCTGATTCCGACCGATGCCATAGACCGGATCGAGCTGCTGCCCGGCTCAAACCCGGTCTATGGCCGCAACACCCTGGGCGGAACGCTGGTCATGCAGACCAAGCGGGGCTTCAGCCATCCGGGCACCAGCGCCGAAATCTGGGGCGGCAGTTTTGGACGGCTGCGAACCCTGCTGCAAAGCGGTGGCCATCACGGCAAGTTTGACTATTTCATGTCCGGCAATTTCTTTTTGGAAGACGGCTTTCGCGATTTCTCCGACGGCCATGTCGGCAACGTGTTCGGCAAGCTCGGCTATCTGGACGATGTCCAGGACGCCAACCTGTCGCTGACCTGGGTCAATAACCGTTTGACCGGCAACGGTCCGCTGCCCGAGAGCCGGCTGAAACGCGACCGCTCGGCCGTCTTCACCCATCCCGACCGCTTCCAGCCCGTGCTGTGGTTCTTGAACGGCAACTATCGACGCACCCTCAGCTCTCAGCTCACGCTGTCCACCAACCTGTTCGGGCGTCTGCTCGACGTCGATCAGTTCAACCGGGACGTGGAAGAGGACGTAGACGCCCGGACCAACCAGAAAGGCTGGGGGGGAGCCGCCCAACTCAGTTATCAGAGCCAGCTGTTCGGCATGCCGCTGACCGTCACCGCCGGTGTTGACTATGCCGGCTCGACCCTGGATCACCTGATTGCCGAGCTGGAAGGCGAGGACGACGACGATTTTGACGACGATGATCTCGCCGAGCACGATGCGGACGACGAGGACGACGTGGCCGGGTTTGAGCACGAAGACGAGGCAGAGGGGCTTGAGATCGAAACCAACGTGAAGAGCGACACCCACGCCGGCGGCCCGTTTTTCACCTTCACCCTCGAACCGATTGAAAAACTGGCGGTGACCGTATCCGGTCGCTACGATGTCACGCATTTGAAGATCAAAGACCGTTTGGCCGGCGACGATGACGACAACGGGACCGATGCCAGCGGCGCGCACACCTTTGACCGCTTCAATCCCGCCGCCGGAGCCAGTTATCAGCTGACCGACGACCTGAACCTGTACGCCAGCTACAGCGAGAGCTATCGCGCCCCGACCGCGATCGAGCTGACATGCGCCAACCCCGAAGCGCCCTGCCCGGTGCCAACGGCGATTGTCGACGATCCGCCGCTCAAGGCGGTCAAGGGCAAAACCTGGGAGACCGGTTTGCGCTGGTCACCCGTGCCGCTGCTCCAGGCCAGCCTGGCTTTCTATCGAACCGACCTCAAAGACGACATTTTGTTCCGCAACGAACCCCAGAGCCGGGTGCTGGGCTTCTTTCAGAATGTCGATGCGACCCGCCGCCAGGGCCTTGAGTTCCTGCTGCGCGGCCGCTGGAGCTGGGGCAACTGGTTCGCCAACTACACCCTGACCGACGCGACGTTTGAGGACGAGGTGCAGCTGTTCACCTTTGCCAACGAGGAACGCCTGGCTCAGGTCAGAGCCGGCGACCGGCTTCCCCTGGTGCCCGCCCACCGGGTGAACGGGGGGGTGGAGATCGAGCTGCCGTACAACCTGTGGTTCAGCTTTGACGGCACCTATGTGGACGGCCAGTACCTGCGCGGCGACGAATCCAACGCGCACAAAAAGCTCGACCCGTACTTTGTGGGTAACGCCCAGCTGGCCTACAAGACCGGACGCTTTGATATCTTCGTCCGCTTCGAGAACCTGTTCGACGAAGAGTACGAAAGCTACGGCGCGCTGTTTGAGAATGCCCTCGACGATACAGGCCTCGAACGCTTTCTGGGTCCCGGCGCACCGTTCGGCGCGTTCGGCGGTGTGCGGGTCCGGTTCTGAGCGGGGGGCGACACCTGCGTCGCCTCCAGCGCAGTTTTCATTCTGATGGAGCGAGGCAATAGCCGGCGTGGCGGACGTAATTGGCACACTCGACGGGGGAGACAGCAGCGAGGAGCGAGCCTGCCGCCGCCCACAAGCAGGCCACCGTGCGCGGGCGACCGTCCGCAGCCGGGCTTTGAACTGGGCAAAGACTTGTTCAATGGGACTGGAGTCCGGGCTGTAGGGGGACAGGTAGAGTATATGCGCCCCGACCGTCTTGATGGCGGGGCGCACGCCGGCCACTTGATGGCAGGCCAGATTGCCTGGGATAACCCAGGCACCCGGCCGGAGCGTGGTGCACCGAGTATCGTGCTACGCGGCACGCTATTCGCGGCCGTCCAGAGCAAGGGCCGGATCGTCCTGGATAGTGCCACCCTGGCCGCCCGGTTCGGGATTGGGCCGGTAACAGCGAGCCGGTGAGCGCGCCGTGGCGGGAGACCGGGGAGCGGACGGCGCGCAAGCAAGGGTATCCTCTGGGGTCGAAGCTCGCTGCGCACACCCCGTATCTGCTGGGGCTGCTGGCCCCCACGTCGATCTGACTGTGGTAGAAGTGCAGCGCCGCCTCGCCTGCGAGCGCGGGGTACGGGCCGCTCTCGGCACGCTGCGGGGATTCTATCGGAAGCAGGGCCTCACGTGCAAAAAAAGACCGATCATACCCACGAGTAGACCCGGCCTGCGGTAAAAGCCGAGCGGGCGGTCTGGGACAAGCGCCAACCGGCGCCGGAGCCCACGGGGTTGATCTTCCTGGATGAGACGGGGCCCAACACCAAGCTGGCGCGGCATGGCCACTGAAGGGCGACCTCCTTCAGTGCGGGTTTACGCGCAGATGGCCTCACCGCGCCGATGTTGCTGTCCGGAGCCTTAAACGGCCTCGAAGAGACGTTTCATGCCAGCGAGCTGTAGCACCTCTGCTTGTTGAGGTCCGTGCTGACTCAGGTTTGAATGGTCTTCGGTGCTTGATAGGAGATAGCCGCTACTGGATGCAAAGCCCAGTAACGCTGCTACGACTAAGGCCGACTTGATTCGTCCGATCATCTTTCACTCTCCTCTCACAATGGTCTGTTCTAATCCTGCTACGGCTCAAAGCCAATAGGTAGTGGCGAGGGTGGCTTACTACCATCGTTTGAATTTAAGCCGCCGCTGAGCGCGAGATTTGCTTCCCGTTTTTGTTCTTCTTTGAGCCAGACTCGAAACCGATCAAAATCGCTATCGAACTCGCCTGTATCTGCGTAATTAGGTTCGACGCCCCCACGCGCTACACGAAGCCGCTCTCTCAACTCCGAAAAATGGACGGTGAGACCTAACCTCGACGCGTAGCAGAGGACATTGTGAGCCGCCTCACAATCCCACTCATACAGGTCCAGATATTCGGTCATTTTCTCATAGAACTTGGCCTGCTCGAAGGAATCCTTGAGCTGGACGCGCTGATCTTCAGGCGTCGCCTCCCAAAGTAGCCCTCGTTGGTTGTTTTCCACGTTAAAGCACAACAGCTGAGCCCAAAGCTCCTCTTTTCGGGGTTCTAGAAAGGACAGCAGACGATCTGCAACAGTGTCGAACGTGTTCAATTGCTCTGGACTGGGAGTGCACCTCTGCTCTGGACTGAGATCGGGAGCCATAAGACCAAAATGAAGTTTGGAGAGGTAAGAATAGGCGATGACAGTATCGCCCAATGTCGCCTTCGAGAACTTCCGGCCCTCCACAAACCATTGCATGCTCCGCTCGAATTCCTTCCATATCGCCTTGTTCGTCTTCGCCTTGCGTTCGCAGCTTCGATGTTGACCGCAGGCATCCTCGATTACCTGTGGCCAAGGGGGGGTCTTTTGCTTGTAAACATCATTGGCAAATGCGTTCTCTCTATCCCGGTATGGAGATTCGGTCCTCCCATGTAGAATATTCCACAGCCCGCGGTCAGTGACGTTGAACCGGAGCGCTAAACTTTCAAGCGTCTCGTCTTCTCGGAGGACGAGAATATTCTGCGAAGGTCGCAAGAGATGTGTCATAGCGAGGTCTCCTCTACTTCATCTGCAAATAGGTACTAATTCCCGTCCTCCCTGTCCAGGAAGATTCGGGCGACAAAATTTCCGTACCTGATTTCCGTACCAAAGCGTCTCATAGAATTTCATAGCTGCCGAGCTAAGCTTTGTGTTAGAGAATGCTAATCGGCCACGGAGGGTATATATATGCAGCGTGCTCCGCCCCCTTCCTTATCTGCAAGTTCATGGCTCAACCCTTAACAGTGATAATTCGATTCGGAGGATAATACTTATGTCAAGCAAGAAGAAGACGATGATCGGTGCGGCCATGGGCCTGGCAGCCGCCGTGGTTCTCACCAGCAGCGGGGTCGGAGCGACGCCACAGGGACTTTGCATCGCCGGTTGTAATTCGCTCACGACCGTGCTGGCCAATCAAGTCGTGCCTGTAAGCCCGGGCGACCCAGCGGCCGGCACGCGACCAAGGTACTCGGCTGGGGATCTGATGACGACTCGCAAGGCATGTCTGGATGACTGCGAACCGAGATTTCCGCAGCCCAAGCCCCCACAGCAGTACCCCGGGCGCTAAACAGAGAGCTATGAGGAGGTTGACGATGCGTAAAGTTGCGACAGTGATAGCTGTCATCGTGACGCTCTGGTGTCTACCGGCCTCGGCTCTGGCTGTGCTGTGGCTCGACGACGATGGCGAGTTCCAGATTAGCATTGTCGAGGCAGGGCAGGAATTCGCCAACGGCAACGGCTTTGGCACGGAGGTCATGCGTTTGGTGACCCTAGCTAGAGCAGTTTCAGGGAATTTCGATACGTCGGGCGGGCTTTGCAAGCGGGCCG
>WTHE01000322.1 GCA_011523315.1 Candidatus Binatota bacterium | reverse complement strand
GAGTGTTCTGGGCCTTGGCCGCCGGCTGTCTGGTCGGCATCGGCATCGGCCTGATCACCGAATATTACACCTCAGCCGGACCGGTTGAGCGGATTGCCGAGGCCAGCAAAACCGGTTCTGCCACCAATATCATCAACGGCCTGGCGGTCGGTCTGGAGAGCTGTGCGCTGCCGGTCCTGGCGATTTGTGTGGCCATCTTCATCGCCAACCAGTTTGCCGGCCTGTACGGCATCGGTATTGCCGGGGTCGGCATGCTAGCCACGGTCGGTGTCACCATGACCGTCGATGCCTACGGCCCGGTTGCCGATAACGCGGGCGGTATCTCGGAGATGGCAGAACTCGGGCCTGAGGTCCGTCAGATCACCGATGGACTCGATGCCTTGGGCAATACCACCGCCGCCATCGGCAAAGGCTTTGCCATTGGCTCTGCCGCGCTGACCGCCCTGGCGCTGTTCGCCGCGTTTACCCAGGCCGTGAATCAAAACCGGCTGGCGGCCGATTTAGGCCCGCTCCAGATCGTGGTGACCGAGCCAACGGTCATGATTGGGCTGCTGTTGGGCGGCATCCTGCCGTTCTTCATCGGCGCCCTGACCATGACGGCTGTGGGCCGAGCCGCAGGCCAGATGGTGGATGAGATCCGGCGTCAGTTCCGCGAAATTCCGGGTTTGCTGGAAGGCAAAGAAGGCGCCCGGCCTGACGCCGCCCGGTGCGTTGATATTTCAACCACCGCCGCGCTCAAAGAGATGGTCGTGCCCGGTCTGACCGCTGTGATTGCCCCGGTGCTGGTGGGTTTAGTTTTAGGCGCGGCCGCGCTGGGCGGCATGCTGGCCGGTGCCACCATCACCGGTGTGCTGCTGGCCTTGTTCATGTCGAATGCCGGCGGTTCCTGGGATAACGCCAAAAAGTCCATCGAAAACGGGAAAGTGCCAGGTGAGTCAAAAGGCGGTGAAGCGCATAAAGCTGCGGTGGTGGGTGATACGGTCGGTGATCCGCTCAAGGATACGTCCGGTCCCTCGCTCAACATCCTGATCAAGCTGATGGCGGTGGTGGCGCTGGTGATTGCGCCGCTGCTGGTCTAGCGTTCCTGTCCACCGTGTCGTTGCAAGGGCGGGTCTTTGGACCCGCCCTTTTGTATTGGCGGATCGGTCAGCTTGGCATGTGATGAACATGCAAGTAGGTTTGCCACATGTCGAAAATGATCCAGCTGCGGAACGTCCCCGACGAGCTGCATAAGATACTCAAGGCCAGGGCAGCCTTGGCTGGCACGTCTCTGTCTGACTATCTGATCGCGGAGATGCAGCGCCACGTCGAATATCCAAGCCTGGAAGAGCTACGCCAGCGGCTCCGAGCTCGAACCCCGGTCCGTCCCAGCCTTCGGCCAGCCCACGTCGTCCGAGAGGAACGGGACAGACTGTAATCGTTGTCGACGCTTTGATGATCTGTCACATGGCGTCGCGCTTGATCCGGCCCTGCTCGTCGTCCGTCCAGGCCGGCAGGATGTGAGCGGCTGACACTTCCAGCAGAGTGAGACGCTTCCTGCCCTTTGGCCCGGTGCCCCGACTGATGTCAAGCAGTCGCACTTGTGGAGAAGCCTCGTCTGGGCTGATTGCTGTCTCGCTGTCTCGTTGGTCAAGCTGGTCCAGACGCTGCCATTCCTTTTCCCAGGCCAGGACGTAGTACGGTTCGGTCGGAGTCGCTGCGGGTGCGTAGAACGGGATGCGCCGGTCAGCGTAGAACAGCGCTCCGCTGTCAAAGCAGCGATAGAAGAACAGCGGTTGTGGGCCGACCTGTGAAACAACCCGCTCCATGAACGGCCGGTAGGTTCGGGCTGCGGCAATCGTCGGCTGAATGACGTGGTTGACCAGCAAAAACAGGCTGGTCGTAAAGACCGCCAGCGCCCCGAACACAGCCTCCCAGGCGCGGCGGCGCAAACCCACGACCAGCCCGATCATTGCCCCGCTGACGCCCAGCAGCCAGGCGCCGAAGGCCAGGGGATGGGAGGCGACCACTCCGCTGAACAGCGGCAGGTTGCTCCTGTCCTTGGGGTGCAGCAGGGGACGAATCGGGGCGAACGGGTCCAGGCCGCCGGCCTCGGCCAGCACCCCGGCTACCGCGACGAGGATGACGACGGCACTGGCATAGCCGGCCGCCTGGATAAGTCGCTCGAATCCGCGCGGCAGCTCGACCTCACCCCGGCGCAGCGCCTGCCACCAGGCTCCGAGCAGCAGGGCCGCGGCCGGATACAGGGGCAGGATATACACGCTGCGTTTGCTGCTCGAAGCCGAGTAGAACACGAACACGGTCGCAAACCAGACGAGCGGGAACAGGAACTGATGCTGAGCCCAGCGCTCGCGCGAGCGGTATAAAAAATAGACCAGCGGTGGCAGAAAAAAACTCCACGGCGCCATACCCATGAACAGGTTGGGAAGAAAGTAGTAGAAGGGGTGCTCGTGTCCGGCGCCGGCCGCCCCGCTGGAAATAAAACGCAAGACGTTCTCTTTCAGGATCTGCTTTTCAAAAAACGCCTCGCCGCCCTGCCACAGTGCCAGCCCATACCACGAACCGGCCACACCCAGGTACAGCAGTCCGCCGCTGAACACATGCATGCGGCGCACGAAGCCGATGTCCCGGCGCAGCAACAAAAACACGCCGACGATCAGCCCCGGCAGCACGCCGCCGACCGGCCCTTTGGCCAGACTGGCCAGGCCGGCCAGGCCGTAGAAGCCGAGGACATGGGTCCAGTCGAAACGCCCGTCGCGGTAGCCTGACCAAAAGCTCAACACCGCCGCCACCATAAAGACGCTCAGGGTCATATCGACCCGCGCCGTTGTCGCAGCCCGGAACCATTCAAAGCTGGTGGCCAGAATAATCCCGGCCAGCAGTCCGGCCTCGACCCCCCACACGGCTACTCCGGCGTAGTACGTCAGCAGCACGCCCAGTATCGCCAGCAGGGCCGACGGGAGGCGAATCGTCAACTCGTTCGGCTCTCCCCCAAGGTGGCTCGCCAGCGCGCCGAGCCAGTGAAAGAGCGGCGGTTTTGAGGGGATGATATGGCCGTTGCGCAGGGGCAGGATCCATTCTCCGTGGGTCGCGATCTCCCACACCACGGTGGCTTCCCGGGGCTGGCCCTTGGTGTAAAAAGGCAGCTCGCCCAGCCCCCAGACGTACAGGCTGAGGCACAGGCAGGCGAGGCCGAGAGCGGCGGGCAGGGGGCGCACGGACCTGGATTCTCAGTCCGACGAATCGGACGGCGGGTCGGCCGGTGTCGGCAACAGGGCAACCAGAGCCAGACGATGCTTTTTATCCGGCCCCCGCCCGTGGCTGGTGACCAGATGCTCCAGGCGGGGCGATGCGGTTGGCGGCAGGCGCTGCCAGTCCTCCTCGCGCATGAGCAGATACAGCTGTGAGCCGTGGTTTGTCGCCAGCTGGGCCAAGTCCTGGGTGTAGGACGGGATACGCCGGTCGGCGTAAAAGTTCGCGCCGTAGTCGTAGGCGTTCTGGTAGAAATACAGCGGCGCGTCCTGCACGGTTGAGCGAGCCCCCAGCATGAACGGTTTATAGGTCCGCTCTTTGGCCAAAATGGGATGGAAGAGCGCGTTGGTGAAATACAGGGAGGAGGACATGAGGACAGTCAGGGCGGCGAACACCCACATCCACTGCTCCCGCTTGAAGCCCACAAAATACCAGCCGAGCGCAGACGCCAGGATGGCCAGCCAGGCCATGACGACCGGGAAATGGCTCTGGAGGCCGTGGGCGACCAGCGGCAGGTTGGCCTGATCGCGGGGATGCAAAAACGGAGAGACGAGATGGGCCAGATCGATCCCGGCTCCATGGGCCAGCAGACCCACGACAATGGCCGCAAATCCGCCGCCCAGCAGCACGACCGAGGCTTTGCTGAGACGCACCACGGCGGGCGAGAAGGCGGCGGCCCGATCCATCAACTCCTGCCACCACACCCCCAGCAAGAGGGCCAGCGCCGGATATATGGGCAGGATGTAGTTGCTGCGCTTGCCGGACGCCAGACTGAAGAACAGCAGCGCAACCCCACACCAGATCATCAGATAGCGAGACTTGGCGTCGCCCTGACCGTGGGAGCGGTACAGGGCGTAGATCAGGGCCGGAAAGAACAGGCTCCAGGGCAGCATACCGGCGCATAAGGTCGGCACATAGTAGTAAAAAGAGTGATCCCGACTCGGCCCGCCCTGCTCGCTGGCAAAAAAGCGAAAGACATTCTCGTCCAGAATTTGGCGCGAGACAAACTCGCCGCCGCCCTGGGCCGTGGCCAGCACATACCACGACGCCGCAATCACAACCATGACCAGCGAGCCGCCCGCCAGCTTCATCTTCGAGATGAACTGGAGGTCCCGGCGCTCGGCCAGAAAAGCGACAATGACCAGGACCGGCAGCAGGAAACCCAGCGGCCCTTTGGCCAGGATCGCCAGCCCCAGACTCGCATAGAACACGTACACAAGGCTGCGCCGGCTGGCGCGTTCCTGCCACAGCTGGAAAAAGCTCAGCATGGCTGCGGTCATGAAAAAGACCAGCAGCATGTCACTTCGGGCGTGAATAGCCCAGCGTGCCCACTCCGGCGAGGTGGCCAGAATCAGGGCGGCAAACAGCCCCACCCGCCAGCTCCACCAGGCCTGGCCGCAGAAAAACGTCAACACCACCGCAGCGCTGGCGGCAACGGCCGAGGGCGCCCGCACGGCGAACTCGCTGACCTGACCGCCAAGCAGCGAGATGCCGGCCCCAATCCAGTGGAACAACGGTGGTTTGAGCGGCATCTCGGTGCCGTTGCGCCGGGGCAGAATCCAGCCGCCGCCGTTGACGATTTCCCAGACGATCAGCGCTTCTTTCGACTCTTCGTAATTATAGAATGGGATCCGACCGAGTTCCCAGAAATAGAGCAGGGAACACAGCAGCAGCAGGCCGCCGACCGTGCGTCTGGTACGCCGCGTCTCAGGCATGGTGTCCCTCGCCGTCCGCCCGGTCTGCTCCCAGCCCTGTCCCGGGTGTCAAGCCTGCTGACCCGGTCGGGGTGGCGACCCGTTGGCGACTGAGCAAGCGACCGGCCCAGACCTCAGCGTGGTTCCTCACGTTTCAGCACCCGGTATGCCGTCAAGAGTTGATCGACCCGTTCTTGCTCGGAAGAATAGCGTTTCAGACCGAGAAAAAGCTTGACTAACTCATCCTCCCCCGCCTCTTCCGCCGGTTGCAGCACTTTGAGTAATTCGTCCACCAGGTTTGGAAATTTTTCGCTCGGAATGTAGTAGTGGGC
>WTHE01000721.1 GCA_011523315.1 Candidatus Binatota bacterium | reverse complement strand
CACCCGCCCATGCTCTTCGGCGGCGAGAGCCTGCCCGGCCTCAAGCGCGTGGCCGACCTGGGCGAGGGGTGGCAGCCCGCTCCGATATCGGTCGATGCGCTGCGAGAGCGGACCGAGCGGCTCAAAGCCCTGATGGCCGACCGCGGCCGGGACTTTTCCCAGCTGTCCTTCTCCATGCTGGCCGACGGCCAGGAGTTGAAGGACAACCCGGACAGGCTGTCACAGCTGGAAGAGATCGGCGTTCAGGAACTGGTCTTGTTCATGGCCGATGTGGATACGGAAAAAACCCTGGCCAGGCTGGAAGACAACGCCCGCGCCTTCCTGTCCTGACCCGTCGGCCGGGGTGCTTGGCCGTGGCCTACCAGCGTTTCTGGCCGCGCGGAGCAAAGTGCCGAATCGCGCCGGTGGCCAGCCGCGCCGCCCGCGACGCCTGGGGTTGGGTAAACTGGCGCACGGTCAGCGGACCCGGCTCAAAGCCGCGCACCATTTTGCGCGGGATTGTGGCGCCGAGGCTGCGCTCAATAGCCCGGACATAGCTCAGCTCGTCCAGGCAGGCCAGCGAGATGGCGTCGCCCTGAGCCTCGGCGCGGGCGGTCCGCCCGATCCGGTGGATGTAGTCGTCGGCGACCTGCGGCACATCGAAGTTGATGACGTGCGAGATGCCCTGCACGTCCAGACCGCGGGCCGCCACATCGGTGGCCACCAGCACATCAATCCGTCCGGTCCGAAAGCCGTCCAGGGCGCGGGTGCGCAGCCGCTGGCTCTTGTCGCCATGCAGGGCTTCCACCTGACGGCCGGTCTCGCCCAGTTGGCGGGCCAGCCAGTCGGCCCGACTCTTGGTCCGGGTAAAGACCAGCACGTGGCGCAGCCGTCCCCGCCGCAGCAGGTAGTGGAGCAGACGGCCCTTCTGTTCGGCCTCGACCAGATACAGCACCTGGCGCACGGTCGAAACCGGCGTGGCTCTGGGCCCGACATCAATCACAACCGGAGACTGCATGACATCGTGGGCCAGGCGCTCGATCTCAGCCGGCATGGTGGCCGAGAACAGCAGCGTCTGGCGCTCAGCCGGCAGGGCGTTCAGGATACGCCGCACATCGGGCAAGAACCCCATATCGAGCATCCGGTCGGCCTCGTCGAGCACGACCGCGCTCAGGGCGTGGAAGCTCAGGTTGCCCCGCTGCATGTGGTCGAGCAGCCGACCGGGGGTGGCGATCAACAGGTCTACACCACGCTCCAGCTGGTCGATCTGGGGGCCGAGTCCCACCCCACCGAACACGACCGTCGAGCGCAGCTGGAGGTATTTGCCATACCTGAGGGCGCTCTTGCCGAGCTGAGCGGCCAGCTCGCGGGTCGGGCTGAGGACCAGGGCTCGCAAACGGGGACCTTTGGCATAGGCCAGTTCGTGCAGGATGGGCAGCAGAAATCCGGCGGTTTTTCCGGTCCCGGTTTGCGCGCAGGCGAGCAAGTCTTTCCCGTCCAGCACGACCGGGATGGCCTCACTCTGGACTGGCGTGGGGACCGTATAACGAACGTCATCGAGGGCACGGAGCAATTCGGATCTGAGTCCGAGTTCGGGAAATGTCGTCAAACACGTTTCTCCTTTGAGGCTCTATTCTAGCTGACCGGCCGGTCAGACGCCAGTCGCATCCAATCGCCGCTATCAGGGCCGGTCATTCTCTTGACTTGATACAGTTGGGACGGCCATAGTGGCCCGTGTTCCGGCACAGGAGGAGCAGCATGTACCAGGGCTATAAATTCATTGACAGCGATTCGCACATCCTCGAACCGGCCGACATGTTTGAGCAGTATCTTGAGGCGCCGTTTCGTTCCGACATGCCGCGGGCGTGGGTCGATTATCAGGGCGAGCCGCTCGGCTTTGGTATTTCGGTGACCATCCCTGCGGCTGACAGCGACCAAGACTATGTCATGCCGTTTGGCCGCGACCCCATGCCCGACGACCAGCCGAGCCTGGGCGACGCGGGCACCCGTATTGTCATGCCCGAGCACAACGACGCCTACGCCGGCTTTGCCCGCAAGGGCTTCCCGCCCGAGCTGTACAAGCTGGCCCTGGAGCGCACCGGCATTGATTATATGGTGATCTATCCGACCGTCGGCCTGTACGTGACGGCGGTTCCTCAGCTCAAGGCGGACACCGCCGCAGCCTACCGCCGGGCCTACAACAACTGGCTGCACGATTTCTGCACCGAGGCCGGCGACCGGGTCGTTGGCGCAGCGTCCATCGACCTGCGCGACCCCGACGAGGCGATCCGAGAGGCGCGGCGGTGCGTCAAAGACTTCGGCTTCAAGGCGGTCCACATCAACCCCACCCCGGTCGGCGAATACCGGATGTACGACGCCGTGTATGACCGGCTGTGGAGTACTCTGGAGGACCTCGACGTGCCGTTGGCCATCCATGTCGGGGCGGGTAATGCCGCAGACGAGATGCTGTACTACTACCTGCCCCGGCTGCGCTCCATCCAGGGCACAATGGCCTTCACCATGGGCAATATGATTGCCAGCGCGGCGCTGATTATGGGCGGGGTGCTCGAACGCCATCCAAAGCTGCGCGTGGTGCACCTGGAATCCGGGGCGGGCTGGGTCGCGTTCTGGATCGACCGCATGGACGCCGGCGTGCAGGGCGGTTTCCGTGACCTGGAAAATCCGGGTCTCAAGCTGCACCCCATCGACTACTTCCAGCGCCAGTGTTACATCGCGGCCGACCAGGATGACCCCGGCATCAAGCAGGTCATTGAGGTGATGGGCGACGACAACATCGTGACCGCGACCGACTTCGGTCATCCCGAGGGGCGAAAATATGCCGGCGCAGCCCAGGAGCTGCTCGGCCTGCCGGGGGTATCCGAGGACAGCAAGCGCAAGATCATGTGGGATAACGCCCTGCGGCTATACCCGCTTAAAGCAGCCTGAACAGGCTCTCCGAGATAGAGACGAGAAGGATCTCTCCTCAGCCCTGCCATCACAATCGCCCAGCTCAGCGCGCCTCGGCCCTGAGCCGGGGCATGATCTGTTTGGCAAACAGCTCCTGGGTCTTGAGCGCCTTCCACAGCTCCGTTCCGCCGTAGTGGCTCATGATGATGAGTTCGTGGAAGCGGAACTCTTCCCATAGGTCGAGCAGCTGTTGGCCGACCTGCTGCGGGGTGCCGACGTAGACGATGCCGGCTTCGATCAGCTCTCGATATGACAGCTCGCGCAGCCGTGGAAAATCCTCCGCCGCATAAAAGGCATAGCCCGCATCGATCAGGCGTTGTTTGTCCTCCGGGCTGTGGTGGGCCAGCGAATCCATGGGCGAGACGTTGAACTTCGCAAAGTTTCGCACGGCCGGTTCCGCCTCACGGTGCGCCCTGTCCTCGTCCTCGTCGAGGTAAATCGCCTTCACATAGCCGAGGCACGGCGTCGTTCCAGCCGATTTGCAGGCGTTCAGATAGAAGGCCGCCGGTTCCTTGAAGACAAAAGATGGCGCCGGTCCGCCGACGACCACGCCCCAGCCGCTGTCGGCCGCGCGCTGAAACCACTTCGTGCTGGTCCCGAGCTGGAAGATTTTCGGGTGCGGTTTCTGGAGCGGTTTGGGGACCACGGACAGATCCTTGACGGTGTAATACCTGCCGTCGTAGGAGAACCTGTCCTGCGTCCAGGCCAGGAGCAGGATATCGAGCGCTTCGACGTAGCGTTCCTGATTTTCCTCCAGCCTGATATTGGCCGGCTCGTTCAGCCAGGCATGGCCACGACCGACTCCACACTCGAGCCGTCCGTGCATCAGGATATCGGCCTGAGCGATCTCGCCGGCCAGCACCATCGGATTATGCAGCGGCAGAGTATGGCACAGGGTCCGAAAGCGGATATGACGGGTCCGCTGGGCCAGCGTACAAAACAGCGCCAGCGGATTGGGATTAATGGCGAACTGCTCAAAAAACGGATGTTCAAGAACCGTGAAGAGATCGAATCCACACTCGTCAGCGTGCTCGCCGAGTCGGATCACATCGTAGATCAGCTCCGCGTGGTCTCTGCCCGGCGGGCACTGAATCTCGGTGTAGGTCCCAAAACGCAGGGGTGAGGTCATCGGAACTCCTTGTGACCGGCAGAGCGAAGGCGTGGCTGAGCTTAGTCAAAAATGTCGAGCGGCAAAAAGGCCGACACCACAAAGTTCGGCACGTCCACCAGTTCGCTGATCTTCAGATCGACCGCCACACTGCAAATGGCGTAGGCCTGCTGGCGGGTATAGCCGTACTCGGCCATCAGATGATCGATCATGTTCAGCAGCGCATTCCTGGCCGCCAGGCTGGCGTCCTCGGCCCGAGCCTGGCCGTCGCGAGTCGTACACTGGCCGGTGGTGGCAAAGAAGCGGCGGGGTGCGGCCATCTCGGGCGTGGTGAAGTACTCGCTACGCGAGAACTGTACATCGTTGATCTGACGCTCGGCCGCAACCTGTTTGAGCAGCGTAAAAGAACAGTAACAGGTCGCCGCCATTTCCACCGCAGTGCCGCAACACTCGCCGTCGCCCTGGGCGAAATGCGCGTCGCCAACCGAAAACAGGCCGCCAGGCACATAGACGGGAATCCGCAGCAGCGTGCCGGCGGTCAGCTGCTTGATATCGACGTTGCCGCCGGTCTCGTGGGGCGCAATCGTCCGCATCGCCCGGCCGGCCAGCCCGCTGTCAGCCGGGATCGCACCGGCCGTTTCGGGCAGCAACACCATGCCCCCGCGGCCGGCCAATGCGGTCTCCCGGCTGTTGATACGCTCCAACAGCTCGTGCGAGGGCGCCAGGCCCATCACCCCCATGAAGGGTGCGCCCGGGATGCGGACGCCGGGCAGATCCTCAGACGTGGCCGCGCCGTCGGCAATCGTCCAGCGCACGATGTGGGGTTGGGGAAACAGGTCGCGCAGAAACCCAAAGCCGACCGCCTGGACGGTGAAGCCGAAGGGCTGCGGCTCAATGGCGTGTATTGTCACCTCGAGCAAGTCGCCGGGCTCGGCTCCGTTGACAAAGATCGGCCCGATTAGCGGATGGACCAGATCCAGATTGATCCTGCCCACGTCTTCGACCCCCGAGTCGGGCTGCAGCTGGCCATCGAAGGCATCGCGGGTTTCCAGGCCGACCACCTGACCGGGCTCGACCGTGGCCACCGGCGGAATGTCGGGATGCCAACGGTTATGGCCGGTGTGGGGCTCCTGACTGAGCGGCTTGGTCCGGTCAATCGCAATATAGACATCGGCTGTTAGGGCCATACGCTCTCCCCCTTTGGCAAAGAGGAAACGTGTCAACATGTTC
>WTHE01000552.1 GCA_011523315.1 Candidatus Binatota bacterium | reverse complement strand
GCCTATATTGACTGGGCGGCAGCCTAACGGGGGACAAAGTGAAGGCTGATAGCCGAATTGATGGGAAGAGATCAGCCTTCACTTTGAAAACAAGAGGGAGGGTCTATGCCACTACCGGTCGCACCAGTTGAGAAAGTTATCACCGACCTGCGCAAGGGCAAGATGATCATCCTGGTGGATGACGACGAAGTGCGTGGTGAGGCGAATCTGTGTATTGCCGCCGACAAAACCACCCCGGAGGCGGTTAATTTCATGGCTACCCACGGGCGAGGTCTGGTGTGTCTGGCCCTGACCGAAGAAAAGATCCGCCAACTCGGCATCCCGATGCTCGGCTCGGGACCGGCGCTGAACCACCAGCGCCTGTTCGGCGCCTCTATCGAAGCCCGTAAAGGCGTCACCACCGGGATCTCCGCCTATGATCGTGCGGTCACGATTACCACCGCGATAAAACCCAAGGCCGGTCCTGACGACATTGTCATGCCCGGCCACGTCCATCCCCTGCTGGCTCGCCGCGGCGGGGTGCTGGCCCGTCCCGGTCTGTCTGAAGGAGCGGTCGATTTGACCCGTCTGAGCCGCTTAACCCCGGCCGCAACCCTGTGTACGATTCTGGGCGAAGATGGCGACCTGGCCAGCGAGGCCGATCTCGAAGCCCTGGCCGATCAATACCAGCTCAAGATCGTCTGCCTGTCCAACCTGATGGCCTATCGCCTGCGGACCGAGTCGCTCGTTCACCGGGTCGCCGAGGCGGATGTCACCAGTCCGTTCGGCGGGAAGTTTCATGCCATTGCCTACCGGACCGATATTGACGCGCATGAACATATCGCCCTGGTCAAAGGGAAAATTCATCCGCGCGATCTCGTCTCGGTCCGGGTTCACTCCCAGTGCCTGACCGGTGACGTGTTTGGTTCGGAGCGGTGCGACTGCGGCGAGCAGCTGCGCCAAGCCATGACCGACATTGCCAAAGAGGGGAAAGGCGTTATCCTGTACCTGCACCAGGAGGGCCGGGGCATCGGTCTGGCCAATAAAATCCGGGCCTACGCGCTCCAAGACCAGGGTTTTGATACGGTCGAGGCCAACCTCCACCTCGGGTTTGAAGAAGACTTGCGCGACTATGGGATCGGAGCCCAGATCCTGCACGACCTGCATATTTCGGAGGTGCGTCTGTTGACCAATAACCCGCAAAAAATCAGCGGCTTGGAGGGCTACGGGATCAAGGTGGCGGAACGGCGGGCGATTGAAACCCCGCCGCATGAGGGCAACATTCGCTACCTGCGGGTCAAGAAAGAAAAACTGGGCCATCTGTTCAGCGAACTCAAGCCCCTGCTGTAACCCGAAAGAGTAGGCGAGTATGGTACGCATCATCCAGGGCAACATGGACGCCAGCGGTCAGCGCTACGGCTTGGTTGTGTCGCAGTTCAACAGTCTGGTGACTGAGCGGCTCCAATCCGGGGCGCTCGATACCCTGTGCCGACACGGCGTCAGCCCCGAGACGATTGATGTCGTGCTCGTGCCCGGCGCCTACGATATCCCCCTGTTTGCCAAGAAGCTGGCCGCCAGCGGTCGCTATGACGCGCTCATCTGTCTGGGCGCTGTCATCAAGGGCGAGACGCCGCATTTCGATTATATCGCCGCAGCCATGACCCAGGGGATCAAGGAAATCATGCTCAGCCACGGACTGCCGATTACCTTTGGGGTGCTGACGACCGACTCCGTCGAGCAAGCCCTCGACCGGGCCGGCGCCAAACTGGGCAATAAGGGCGCCGAGGCGGCGACCGCAGCAATCGAGATGGTGAATACCTTAAAAGAACTGGGCTGATCCGCCCGTCCACACCCCGATGCCATCCCACCCCCCACACGGCTCCCGACGGCAGGGCCGAGAGTTCGCCCTGCAAGTCCTGTATCAGCTTGAGATGACCGGGGCCGAGCCGCGCCGAGCCCTGGCCATGTTCTGGCAAAACTTCGCCTCCGGAGCGCGCACGCGGGAGTTTACGACCGAGTTGGTGGAAGGGGCGTGGCGGGAACGCGAGCGCCTGGACGGGCTGATCGCCGAGGCAGCGGAACACTGGCGGCTGGGGCGGTTGCCCAAGGTTGACTGGAACTTGCTGCGCCTGGGTGCGTATGAGTTGCTGTGCTATCCCGAGCTGTCGGCCGGGGTGACGATTAACGAGGCGATTGAAATTGCGCGCCGCTATTGCAGCGACGAGGCGCCGACCTTCATCAACGGCGTGCTGGATCGGATCGCCACGCTGGTAGGGAAGAAAGCAGACCGTCATGAGTCAAAGCAACCCTCAGACCGATCAAAGTAAGGGCGGCCGAGCCCGCTATCGGCCCGAAGAGATCGAGCCAAAGTGGCAACGCTTCTGGCTCGACAACAAGACGTTTCGGGCCGACATCGACCCCGACAAGCCCAAGTACTACATCATGGACATGTTTCCCTACCCCAGCGGCTCGGGGCTGCATGTCGGCCACCCGGAGGGCTACACGGCGACCGATATTCTGGCCCGCTACAAGCGGATGCGCGGCTTTAACGTCTTGCATCCGATGGGCTGGGACGCGTTCGGGCTGCCCGCCGAACAGTACGCTATTGAAACCGGCACCCATCCACGAGAGACCACCCAGCGCAATATTGAGACCTTCCGGCGTCAGATTCAGGCTCTCGGCTTCTCGTATGACTGGGACCGTGAGATAGCGACCTGCGATCCGGACTACTACCGCTGGACTCAGTGGATCTTTCTCAAGCTGTACGAACGTGGTCTGGCCTATATCGCCGAAGTGCCCGTCAACTGGTGCCCCGCGCTGGGGACGGTGCTGGCCAATGAAGAAGTCGTGGACGGCAAGAGCGAGCGGGGCGGACACGAGGTGATCCGGCGTCCGATGCGGCAGTGGATGTTGCGCATCACCGCCTATGCCGAGCGCCTGTTGGCCGGCCTGGACCAGCTCGACTGGCCGGACAACGTCAAAGAAATGCAGCGTAACTGGATCGGCCGGAGTGAGGGCACCCGTATCCGCTTCGCGCTGTGCCAGCCGGACGGGACGCCGCGCACCGACCTGCCGGCCGGACAGGACGCATTTTTTGACGTCTTTACCACCCGGTCAGACACCTTGTTTGGCGCGACCTACTGTGTCCTGGCGCCGGAACACCCGCTGGTTGAGGCCAGCACGACCTCCGACCGACGCGCTGCGGTCGAGGCCTACCGGCGCGAGGCGGCCCGCAAATCAGACCTCGCCCGGACCGATCTGGTCAAGGAAAAAACGGGCGTTGCCACCGGCGCCTATGCGCGCAATCCGGTCAACGGCCAGGCCATTCCGATCTGGATCGCCGACTATGTGCTGATGAGCTATGGGACCGGGGCCATCATGGCGGTTCCGGGCGGCGACCAGCGCGACTGGGAGTTCGCCAGGCGGTTCGACATCCCGATTATTGAGGTTGTCCAGGGCGGCGACATGGACACCGAGGCGTATGTCGGAGACGGCCCGCACGTCAACTCGGGCTTTCTTGACGGCCTGCATATTGCCGACGCCAAGACCAGGATGACCGCCTGGCTGGAGCAGCACGGCCACGGCGAAGGAACGGTGACGTATAAACTGCGTGACTGGCTGTTCAGCCGCCAGCGCTACTGGGGCGAGCCGTTTCCGATCCTGCACGTCGATAATGAGCCCACGCCGCTCGCCCCCCAGGATTTACCGGTGTTGTTGCCCGAGGTGGAAAGTTTTCGGCCCACCGGTACCGGCGAGCCGCCGCTGGCGGCAGCCCGCCAGTGGGTCGAAACCCAGGACCCCGCCAGCGGCAAACCCGCCCTGCGGGAGACCAACACCATGCCGCAGTGGGCGGGCAGCTGTTGGTATTATCTGCGCTATCTTGACCCGCAGAATGCCGACCGCCCGTGCGACCCGGAAAAAGAGCGCTACTGGATGCCGGTTGACCTGTATGTCGGAGGTGTCGAGCACGCGGTGCTGCACCTGCTGTACGCCCGATTCTGGCATCACGTTTTATACGACTGTGGCGTAGTCTCCACCCCCGAGCCCTTCCAGCGCCTGGTCAATCAGGGCATGATTCTGGGCTTCAGCTACCGCTATTACGAGGATGGCGACGGAAAACACTACAGCTACCGGGAGGTTCACAAGCGCGACGCGAACGGGGAAGAGACCTATGGCCTGAGTGCAAATCCAGACATAGGCGTGTCGGTCAAGTATGTGCCGGTCAATGACGTGGTCTGGCGCGAGGAAACCCCGTATCATCCCCACGACCAGCGTATCGAGCTTGAGCCCCAAACGGACAAAATGTCAAAGTCGCGGGGCAATGTCGTCAATCCCGACGACGTGATTGCCGAGTATGGGGCGGATGCGCTGCGCTGCTACGAGATGTTCATGGGCCCCCTGGAGCAAGTCAAACCGTGGAATACCCGCTCAGTCGCCGGGGTCTCGCGTTTCCTGGGTCGAAGCTGGTCTTTGCTGATTGACGAGGCCGGAGCGCTCCGGCCCCAGATCGTAGACCGACCGCTCGACCCGCAGGCGAACCTGACCCGTTCGCTTCACAAAACGATCCAAAAAGTGACGGAAGATATTGAGGGCCTGCGCTTTCATACGGCGCTGAGTAGCCTGATGGTCCTGGTCAACGAGGCCCACAAGGCCGAGCAACTGCCCCGACCCCTCGCCGAGCAGCTGGTCTTGCTGCTGTCGCCGTTTGCCCCCCACCTGGCCGAGGAACTCTGGCAGCGGCTCGGCCACAGCGACAGCCTGGCCTATGTCGGCTGGCCGAACTACGATCCGGCCCTGCTCCGTGAGGACACCCGGACGATTCCCGTCCAGATTAACGGCAAGCTGCGGGCAAAAATTGATATCCCGGCTGACGCCGATCAGGCCACCCTGCTGGCCAGAGCGCGGGAACACGAGAAGGTCCAGGAGTATCTTGCCGGTAAAACCCTCCGTCGTGAGATCGTTGTCCCCGGACGGATGGTCAATTTCGTGGTGTCATAAAGTGAAGTCTAAGGGTAACACTCGGCGCATGAGCCGGCCTATAGCCTGGCTCGTCATCGTCAGTCTGCTGGGGCTGGCCGGTTGCGGGTATCGTCTTGCCGGCGTCCCCAGCCTGCCCCAGGCGGTGACCACGATCAGCTTTGCCGAGTTTGACAATCGCACCCAGGAAGCCGGGGTCGAGCAAGACCTGCGCTGGGCCTTTGAGCGAGAATTTCGCATCTACGGCGGGCTGCGAGTGTCCGACCGCGGCGAGGGTATTCTGCACGTCAGCCTGAACGAGATTTCTTTTCGACCACAGACCTTTGACCGCCGCGACCAGGTC
>WTHE01000038.1 GCA_011523315.1 Candidatus Binatota bacterium | reverse complement strand
GCCGGCGCCGACTTCCACAATATCAAGCGAGGGCGCGCGCAGGGCGTGCCCGCCGCCGCCAAACAGGCGCGTGGTCATCGTCGCCCCACCCCCAACTTCTCCGCCGGCCTTTTCAAGCGGCACGCCGTTCTCGATCAAACACGCCTTGGCCGTTGTCCCGCCCATATCGAAAGACAGAACCGCGTCCTGGCCGGTTTCCGACACCAGACGGGCCGCAGCCAACACGCCGGCCGCCGGGCCGGACTCGATCATATAGGCCGGCCGCCGACGGGCGGCGTGGGAGGTCATGATGCCGCCGTTGGACTGCATGATCAGCAGCCGCCGGCTGTAGGCGGCCAGATGCTGCTCGAGCCGGTTGAGGTAGCGATCCACGACCGGAATGAGCGAGGCATTGATCACCGTCGTGCTCGTGCGTTCGTATTCCCGAATCTCGGGGTGAACGTCCGACGACAGACACACCACCGTCTGGGGCGCCATTTCGGCAATCAGGCGACCGATTTGTCGCTCATGCTCGGGATTCAGATAGGCATTGAGCAGACACACCGCAATCGCCTCGACCCGTTCGTTCAGCAGCTGCCCAATACGCTGGCGGACATCATCGAGTTGGAGCGGCTGCTCAATCTCTCCGCTGCCCAGGATGCGTTCCTTGACCTCGAGGCGCAGCGAGCGGGGGATCAGGGGCGGCAGGCGGTCCCACGCAGCGTCGTAGATATTCGGGCGGCGCTGGCCACGCATTTCCAGCTCATCCCGAAAGCCCTGGGTGGTGATCAGCCCGGTGCTGGCCGTTTTGCTTTCGATCACCGCGTTGGAGGCAATCGTCGTGCCGTGCACGAAACTCTCGACCTGAGCGTCGGCCTGGCCGGGGGCTGTCGTCGTCTGGATCAGGTCCACAATGTCCTCGCCAACCCGGTCGAGCAGCGACAAGACCTTGGTGGTGTTCAGCTGCCCGTCGTCGCCAAGGACGATCACATCGGTGAAGGTTCCGCCAATATCAAAACCAACTCGCATACTCCGGCCTTTCTGTCCGTCATGCCGTCCGTCGGCTCGCCAGCAGATCGGTGATCCTTGCGCCGTGCCAGCCCGCCTCGCGTTTCGCCCAGTACAGCTCGCGCAGCCGCCAGCTGAGCGCGCCGGGCTTGCCGTCGCCCAGCGACCGACCGTCGACCTGGGTGATCGGCATGATGCCGCCGGCGGTGGAACTCATGAAGGCTTCATCCGCCTCGCGCAGCCGGTCTGGCTCGTAATCCCCGGCCTCGACCTCGACTCCGACCTCGGCCGCCAACTCAAACACCGTCCGGCGGGTAATACCGCGCAGCACATTCGTGCCGGGCGTGTAGATTGTTCGGTCTTTGACAAAGAACACATTAAAGCCCGGACCTTCCGACAGGTGGCCGGACAAGCTGGACAGGACGGCGACATCGGCCCCCGCATCCAGGGCTTGCAGCTGAGCCCGGGTCAGATCGCCCCAGTGAAAATTCTTATACCGGGCGTCCACCGCGGCGTCCGGAATCCGGGGGGTCGGCGCGATCCACACATGCGCCCCGCTGGCGTGGAGCTCGGGTGGCAGGATCCACACATAGGGCACGGCGTAGGCGATGAAATTGGGCGTGGTGTGGCGCAGGTCGCGGCTGCCGGGCGGCTGAAATTGTCCTCGGGTCACCAACACCTCAACGTAGGCGTCCTGGAGACCGGCCCGGAACGTGCACTCGGCCAGAATCTGCCCGATTTCGGCCGCCCCGTAGGGACACCGAATGCGGACGCCGGCCGCTGAGGCCAGGAAGCGCTCGACATGATCGTCAAGCCGGAAGAACAGGCCCTTCCAGGTCGAGACCACGTCGTAGGCCACGTCGCTCCGACTGAAGCCCAGGTCAAAAACCGAGATTTTGGCCTCGTCGCGTCCGACGTAGTGTCCATCCACAAAGGCAACGCCCTCGGACATAGCCCCTCCTCTCGTGACGGGACAGCGCTCGGCGTGCTAGCATTGCACCATGCCAACGCGAAAATCAATCACACTGTCCCAGCTGTTGCAGAATCTGCACGAGATCTACGACCAGCACGGCGAGTTGCGGGTGTATCTGTCGTGCGCCACTCCGGGTGCCGAGCTGCCACTGGAGCAACTCACCGTGAGTCCGCTGGACGAGGAGCCCGAAGCCCTGGTGGTCCGCCTCCACAGCCCGGCTGCGGCCGGAGACGAGTATGACGACTGGTAGGCATCCTCAGCGACCGGCAAAGGTGAACGCTGATAACGAGCCGAGCGAGAAGAGATCAGCGTCCACTGAAACGCGGCGCGCGCTTCTCAACAAAATGCGCCACCCCCTCCTTGAAGTCCTCGCTGTGCAAACTGTCCACCACGTCCGGGATGGATGCGTACAGAGCCTGACCAAAATCCAGGTTCTGAGCCCGGAAGAGCTGGTTTTTGATCGTCCGCATGGAGCGCGGCGAGACCATCAGGGCCAGTTCGAGCGCATAGGCGCGAACCTCCTCCATAAACGACTCGCGGGCAAAGACCTTGTTGACCAGACCCATTTGCAGGGCTTCTTCGGCGCTGATTTTTCGGGCCGACATGAGCAGGTCGAGCGCGTTGGGCAGACCGACGATACGGGGCAGAATCCAGTCAATGCCGTGTTCGGCAACCAGCCCCCGGCGGGCAAAGGCGGTGGTGAAGACGGCCGCCTGGGAGGCAAAACGGATATCGGCGTACAGGGACACAATCAGCCCCACCCCGGCGGTCGGGCCGTTGAGCGCGGCGATGATCGGCTTGGGGACGGTCGGGAAATAGGCGTGGCGGTAGGAGAAGGCCTGGGGCAGGTCAAGTCCGCCCGGGATCGGGCCGGCGGCATAGCCTGCGGCCCGCATGGCGGCGTGGCGGTCGCTCGGCGCGCTGTCCGACGCCGCGCCCTGACTGGCCTGGCTGAGCCCCGACATGTCGGCGCCGGCGCAGAACCCGCGTCCCGCCCCGGTCAGAATAATGACCCGCACCGCCTCATCGGCCGTTGCGACGGTCATGGCCTCTCGAACCTCGCGTTCCATGACCGGGGTCCAGGCGTTCAGGCGGTCGGGGCGGTTGAGCGTCAGGGTCGCCACCCCGTCCTGGACCTCATACACAATTTGTTCGTAGCTCATGGCGGTCTCCTTTCTGATCCGGGCCAGTCTGACAGCTCTCGCCCGCCGCCGCAACGTTGAGCCGGCACAGCGGCTATGGTAGACGAGGCCGAAAGGAGAACCGTGCCTATGCCAAGCCCCTTCTCGGGTGGCTGCCTGTGTGGCACCATTCGCTATGAGTGCTCAGCCGAACCGATTATGGTCGCCAACTGCCACTGCCGGGACTGCCAGCGGGCGAGCGGCAGCGCCTTTGCCACCAATCTGGTCGTGCCGGTCGAATCGGTCAGTCTGACCACAGCCAGCCCCACCTACCACGACACGCTGGCCGACCGGGGCCATACCATGAGCCGGGGCTTCTGCCCGACCTGCGGCGCCCGGCTGATGCTCAAAAATACGGCCTATCCCGATATTCTGGTCATCCACGCGTCGAGCCTGGACGACCCCAGCTGGGTGCGGGTCGGCATGGACATTTACACCGCCAGCGCCCAGCCGTGGGATTTTCTGGACCCCCAGCGGCGTCATTTTCCCCACATGCCGGAGCGTTAGGCAGCCCAAGAACCGTCCCGGACACAGGCTTGAGAAGCGGCGGCCAGCTCTCGTCTCAGCCTAAACCGACAGGGCTGCGGCCGCTTCGGCATGCAGACGATACAGCTCGGGTATCGTAGCGCGTGGCCGGCGCCCCAAGCCGCACTCGGTGGCCACCCCAAAGTCGGAGTAGGCGCGCTGAGCCACACCGATCCGGCGCAGCGTACCCTCTATTCCATCGGTGAGATGCACGAGGCCGAGGTAGAGTTTGGCCGCGCCAATCTCCAGGTCTCTGAGCGGTGCGACATACGCGGCATCGTCCCGACTCCGCGGCACCGGCATATGGAAAAAGTCAATCTGGCGGGACACCGCTTGCGTCGCGGCGTTCGCCATCCGGACCACCAGACTCAGGTCCGCAGGCTCGACCAGATGTTTGTGGTCCAAGTCGCCATAGCACAGATGGCAGCCCATGAGGGTCGGGTCCGGCACATGCCGCGCCAGGCTGCTCAGGGCGTGCAGATAGCGCTCGAACGGGTCGCCCGGGGGCTGCCACGGCGCCCCGAGCTGATCTTGCAGCGCCAGGGCCAGGACCTCCACGCAGATGTCCCACTGCAGCACCAAGTCGTCAGCGGGGATCGCGCTGAGGATTTGGGCAATTTCCCGCTCCATCGCCTCTTCATAGGCCGCCCGCATCAGTTCGTAATCGCGGGCGTTGGTGACATACGCGCGGGTAGCACTCTCGGTAAGCGGTATAGAGACCTGGAAGCGCACCCCGGCCGGAATGACGCCCGCCGTCCGTAAGCGGCAAAAGTCCTGATAGGAACGGGTCGCCTCAGCCGCATAACCCAGCTGCTCGAAGCGGAGGGTCTCCAGCCCGTCCTTGACCTTGAACAGCCAGCTCTCCCCCAACTTCTCGTACGTATCGACATACCACCGCTCCTGGCCGGCCACGGGTTGGGGCCGTTGGAGAGTCTCCAGTCCGGGGTGGCCGTGAAAAATCCGGGCTCCCAGGAATTGAACGAACATGCGGCGATAGCCGGTCTCGCCGTCCGGCAAGCCTGTCACATAGCTCCCGACTGCCGGCCCACTGGCGCTGAGAACCTCGACGGCATCGTCTCCGGGGATGCTGCCGACCAGCAATACGGAACCTGCCATGCGTGATTGGGCCATGTGTCCTTCCTCCTTCGTCCGCACCGCTCGCGCGGCTGCTTCCCACTCCGTACGAGCGCTACAAATCCATCGGCAGCTCGAGATGGTCGTGATAGATCCGGTCGCGGTGTTCCAGGAGCTGGGGCGACAGGGCGGCGGCGACCACCGGATCGGTATTCACGAACGAGGCCCGCAACTGCTCGTCAATCGGACACAGCTCGGCCGGTAGCGGCTGGACGAGCGCGGCAAAGGTCGCCCAATAGATGTCCAGGGCCGAGAGACTATTGCCGACCAGAAATTGGCTGCCACGGTCCTGCTGCTGGGCCAGGCGCGCGCCTAGCGTCTCCAGGATCTGAGCCACCCGCCGGGGCGCAGCCTCAGCCTCGGCCTGACTGTAGCCGTACTTGCCGCCCATATAGGTGGCAAACGCGGTGGCCGGCTCGGGGGCGTCGGGGTTCGACAGGATGCCGTGGAGTAGCATCAGACGCCGTGACCAGCCAAACCCGGTCTCACCGCACAGCTCGTTGCACAGCCCGAACA
>WTHE01000544.1 GCA_011523315.1 Candidatus Binatota bacterium | reverse complement strand
GTTCTGCACTGTGGGAGCGGTCCGGGTCACATCCCCATTACTGCGCCACATAACCGCCATCCACCGCCATGGGATGGCCGGTCACAAACGAGGCCGCTTCAGAACACAACCACGCCACGGCTTCGCCGATCTCGCTCGGTTGGGCCAGACGCCCAACGGGTTCTGCGGCGCTCATCCCTTCGGCCATTTCAGGCACTTTTTCAAAGGCGCGCTTGAGCATCGGCGTCTCCACAGCGCCTGGACAGACCGCATTCACCCGAATGCCGGACTTGGCATACTCAAGCGCTGCGGTCTTGGTGAGTCCGACCACCCCATGTTTGGCTGCGACGTAGGCGGACCCGCCTGCTATGCCTTGTAAACCTGCCACTGAGGCAGTGTTGACAATCGCGCCGCCACCTTGGCTGAGCATCTGCTGGATTTCCGCTTTCATGCTGAGCCACACGCCCTTGAGGTTAATACCGATCACCCGATCCCAGGTGGCGTCAGGATAGTCCGGCGTTGGCACGAAGTCGCCTTCGATGCCGGCATTATTAAAGGCGCAGTCCAGCCGGCCATACGTCTCCACCACTTTTTCGACCATGGCTTGTGTCTCAGCCGCTTGGGATACGTCAGTCTGTATAAAGATCGCGTCGCCCCCAGCGTCTTTGATCAAGCGCACGGTTTCCTCGGCGCCTTCGACATTCACATCCGCCACCGCGACTTTTGCGCCTTCCCGAGCAAAAACCTGAGCGGTCGCCCGACCGATTCCGGTACTCGCGCCCGTGATTAAAGCGACCTTTCCGTCTAAGAGTCCTGCCATGTATGACCTCCTGTTCAAAAGGATTTCACTCTTGAACCATCCTCTGGATGATTGAGAGTTCGACTAAACGCACATCCTCGTTTCGTGGGTGGGGCTGTCCGTCAGCCGGTCGCCAAGAAATCGTTCACCAACTGTGAAACCTGGGTCTGCTGCTCGACGTATGGGACGTGCCCGGCGTTGTCGATCAGCTGAACCCGCGCGTCTGCAATCCGCGAGGCGAACTCGTCTGCGTAAACAACCGGCACCAGGCGGTCTTGTTTGCCCCAGACAATGAGTGTTTTTGCCTTGACGCGGCGGAGTCGTTTGGCTAAGCCGCGTTCCGGGATCGGCCAGATAAAATGCGAGGTACTGGCGACAGCACTCACACTGTGGACCAGCGCGTCGACTTTTTCATCCGGGTCTTCCGGCAGACGCAGTCGGGCCGCGACCTCAGGCGTATTGGGATCATGGTACAAGAGTTCGACCTGGGTTTCCGGCGCGACCATCACATGGTCGCTGACCGGAGCATCGTCCCGCCACAGTCCGAGGGCATCGATCAGAACGAGTTTACCAACACGCTGGGGAAAGCTCGCCGCCAGCTCTGCCGCCACCATTCCGCCAAAGGAGTGGCCTATCAGATCGACCTGATCGAGACCCAGCGCAGCCAACACGTCATCGTAATACAGCATCAGGTCCCACAGGTTATCGAGCTGGTGTAAATCGTTGGGCTCGACAGCGCCCGGATGCGCCGGGGCAAAGACGGTGTGCCGGGCGGCCACATCATTCAGAAAATCGCTCCATTCCTGGCCGAACGGACCGTGCAGAAAAACGACGGGTGAGCCCTCGCCCCGGACGAGCGTTGTATTCGGCGCAAAGCCACCAGGCAGGCTGACAGACTGTGAAGCAGGCGCGCTCACGAGTGGGCTCCCTTGGCCGTCAGCTGCGGAGCGTCGCTCTCGCTGCGGGTCGCGCCATGGGCAGCGCTGCTGCCATTCACCTGCGGACTGCGGGCTTGGGCGTTGCGGGTTGCCCCCTGTGGCCACCAGTGATCCTCATAGCCCTGATCATCCCAGATGCCGCGAATGCGGGGCAGGACCTCTTCGGCGAACAGACGCGTGTTCTTGGCCGTCAATTCCGGCTCCATTGACTGGATCTGGAGAATCACCATCAAATGGCCGACGCGGAGGTTCTTGACCGCCTCGGTGAGACGGTCAGCGACCGTTTTGGGACTGCCGCCAATGACAATGCCCTGCTCTTCGACCTGCTCCCGCCAGGTCATGTCTTTCCCCGAGACGGCTCCAAATGGAGTCGCGCCACCCGAACGCCTGAGATTAAATTCCAGGCTGCGTTTGGTCATATAGCCGGGCACGGCGGCCTGGTGACCGGCGATATACAGCGACTTATCGAAGAAATTACGGATATGCGGCAGATACTCTTTCTCGGCTTGGGCGTCGGTTTCGCTGACCACAACGAGCTGCGCAAAACCGGCCCGGTACGGATTATCATCGCGCCCTGAGGCGGCCACGGTGTCCCAGTACCGATTCATCATATTTTGCGCAGCCTTATGGCCCAGAAAGCTCAGATAGCTATAGGTGTAATCATTCTCAGCCGCAAACTTCCACGTCTCAACCGACCCGCCACCCGCACACCAGATCGGCGGATGGGGTTTCTGAATCGGCTTCGGCCACAGGTTGACATAGCGCAGCTTGGTAAACTTGCCGTTAAACGGAAACGGGCCAGGCTTGGTCCAGGCCTGTTTGATGAGATCGTGGGCTTCATAGTAGCGTGGCCGTACCTCGGTCGGCGTGATGCCATAGCAGCCGGCGGTGTCCATGGCCGAGCCAACCGGCCAGCCAGCGACCAGGCGTCCGCCACTCAGACAGTCGAGCAACGCCATCTCTTCGGCCACCCGGAGAGGCGGATTGTAGAGCGGCAGGGTATTGCCCAGCATGACAATCGCGGCATCAGATTTGCGGCGGGCCAGATTGGCCGCAATAAGATTGGGCGAGACGGGAAAGCCATACGCGTTCTGGTGATGCTCGTTCAGTCCCAGCCCGTCAAAGCCGAGATCGTCGGCCAGCTCCAATTCGTCCAGGTTCCAGTTCAGATACTTGCCGACCGTTTCCGGATCGCACAGTTCGTCAGTCGGCGGGGTCACCCAGATACTCTCATACCGATCACGGAAGTCATCCGGCAGATCCCGGTAGCCTTGCATGTGAAACCAAATCGTCTTCATCGCTATTCCTCTCGTCCATTGCCTCAGACACGCCGAGCGCGCGCCGAATAGTCAGGCCGGCCCAGCATGATGATATTGATCCGGTCATGCGGGCCACAACGCCGGACATAACGCAGTCCGGTCTCCCGTTCGTCAGGCAGGAATATGCACCATCGGATAGCGCATCGCAAGAGGAGGGCACGCCGGACACGAGCGTACACCGAGCGTCTCCCGCACCTGCTCGCTCGCATCCCGCTTGACAAGCGCATACCACCCTTTAGGCTGCGGGAGGGTTCGCGGCGGTGAAGATCGCGTGCCCAATTAGTCTGATGGAGACACTCCAGTGATTACTATTACACAAGACGCCAACGTCTATACGATGATCGTCCATTTTGAGATAGAGCCGGCACACCAACAAGAACAAATCGATGCGATTGTGGAATTTGTTGAATCCGTCGTGAAGCATCAGCCCGGATTTCTGTCTGCCACGCTGCACAAAAGCACCGATGGCACCAGGATCGTCAATTACGCCCAGTGGGAAAGCAAGGCGGCCTGGCAAGCCGCGTTTGAAAGCCCGGCAGTCAGGGCCTACGCAAAAAACCCCTTTCAGTATGCGAAACCGGATGGCCATGACTACGAGGTCTATCACGTCACAGATTGTTCCGAGGGGTAGGAGACCATTCAGGTCGGCATCGGCGGACGCGGTTTGGCGCCAGGCCGTAACCTGCCGAACCGAACGGCCTGACAGCCGCACGCTCCGGCTCGTAACGGACAGCTATCCAGGGAGGGACTATGGTCATTGTCATATTTCGTACCCGACTCCGGGCGGGAGCGGACCAGGCTGCTTTGGGGCAACTCACGCAGGAGATGCGGACTCTGGTGCAGACCATACCGGGCTTTCTGTCCGTCAAGGACTTTCTCGCCAGCGACGGCGAGGGCGTCTCTGTTGCCGAATTTCAGACCTTGGCGGCGGCCAAAGCCTGGCGGGAGCATCCTGAACACCGACGTGCCCAGGAGAGGGGCAGGCAAGAGTTCTTCTCGTCCTACCATGTCCAGGTCTGTGAAGTCGGACGGGAGTACTCGTTTCCCGCCTCAGAAGCTGGCGGAATTCGAGGCAATGATCCAGGAGCCGCTTAAATAATACCGCAGCTCACCTGCGATAGTGTCGGAGACCCAAAAGGAGGACCGTATGGAAAAAAAAAGGAGGGGAAACCGCGATGTCTCGATTCAATGGGTCTGTCTTACTCGTCGGCAGTGTGCCGGGCAACGCTGCGCACGACACCATGTCCAGCTGCGCTGAGGGCTTGGGCAGTCTGCTGGGAGCCCTGCCCGACGGCGAAACCGGCTTTCGGAGAGTCTGGATCAACTTCCTGGCCGCCAAAACCTACGCCACCTGCGAGCAGCTGGAAACGGTAGCCCGGCCGTTGCCGGTCGATCCCAACGCACCCGGCGAATGGCGGACAGCGGATATGGATTGGGTTCCTCGGGGCTTTCAGGATCACTGGCAGTTCAAGGTCAAAGCGCCGGAAGCGCCGCTGCGTTTTGAGACACTCGGCTATGCGGACGAAGCCCGGCAATCCTACCAGACGTTCTGTTCGCTGCGCGACCGGGGCGTGATTCCCCACGGCGTCCGCTTTCAGGTGTCCCTACCCTTGACCGAAAGCGGCACCCGCCTCTTTATCGGCCATTCCCCCGAATCGTTTCAGCCAATGTGGGATGCTTACCAGGACGCCATGCGACGTGAACTCGCCCAGCTCAGCCAGGAGATTCCTCCCGGCGACCTTGCCGTCCAGTGGGATATTGCGGCTGAGGTGGCCTGTATCGAGGCCAACGACCACGATCCCCTGATGGGCCTGCCGTGGGATGCACCGGGCGACCCGTTTGACCGCTATGGCCAGGCGCTGGTGGATCTGAGTCCGCATATTCACGAAGACGCCCTGCTCGGGCTGCACCTGTGTTATGGCGACCTGGGGCATAAGCACTTCAAGGAGCCTGAAGACTTAGGCCTCGTCGTCCGCATGGCCAACGCCGGCGTCGCCGCGATTCGGCGGCCGGTTGATTTCGTGCATATGCCGGTGCCGCGAAACCGGCACGATGACGCCTACTTTGCGCCGCTGGCCGATTTGTCGATCAGGACCACCAAGCTGTTCCTGGGGCTCGTCCATCACACGGATGGCGTCGAGGGCACGCTGCGGCGCTTGGCAACGGCTCAGCGGCACGCCCGTGGCTTCGGCCTTGCCACCGAGTGTGGCTTTGGCCGCCGCCCGCCCGAGACGATTCCTGAGCTGCTGCGGATTCACCGCGAGGCGGCGGCCCGCCTGTGACGGACGGGCTGCGGTTCTCAGCCGCC
>WTHE01000213.1 GCA_011523315.1 Candidatus Binatota bacterium | reverse complement strand
CCGGCCAGGATGTCGCCGGGCAGGTCCAGGTAGACCGGTCCCTTCTTGCCGTCCATGGCCTCCCGAAAGGCGATGCTGACGTACTCCGGAATGCGCTGGACCATATCGACCCGGTAGGCGGCCTTGACCACCGGCCGCATCATCGCCACCTGGTCCATCTCCTGGAAGGCGTCCAGGGTGGTCGCCCGTATCGCCGCCGACCCCCCAATCGCCACAATCGGCGCGGAGTCGGCCCAGGCGTTGGCCAGCCCGGTGACGGCGTTGGCCGTGCCCGGTCCCGACGGGGTAATGCAAATACCGGGTTTGCCGGTCACCCGGGCATAGGCGTGGGCCATCATGGCGGCGGCTTGTTCGTGGCGCACATAAATGCCCTGCATGCCGTGGCCAAGACACGAGGCGGCCGTTCCCGAGGTCGGGCCACCCATCATGAAGAAAATGGTGTCAACGCCCTCGTTCTTGAACGCTTGTCCGATGATCTGCTCACCGCGGATACTTGCCATGGGTTCCTCCTTTAGCTGCCCAAATTATACAGCCGGACCGTGTTGTCACAGGTGAGTTTCTTCCTGACCTGGGGTGACAGCGAGGCCATGTGCTCGTCAATATATTTCCGGGAATGGGGCCAGGTGCTATCCGGGTGCGGATAATCCGAGGCCCACAGGACTTTGTCTTCGCCAAGCTCGGACAGCAGCTTCAGACCAATATCGTCCTCCTCAAACGAGACCCAGATCTGCCGCCGGAAGAGTTCGCTGGGTTTGAGCGACAGGTGGACCATGTGGTGCAGCTGCTTGTCGTACTCGTGATCCATCCGCCATAGCAGATACGGCACCCAGCCGATCCCGGCTTCGGCCAGGACAATCCTGAGCTGCGGATACTTCTCCAGCGCACCGCAGAAAATAATCTCACACAGGGCCTCGTCGAGCTGCATGGGCACCGCACATACAAAGGCCGCCGCCTGGCCGCGGCTGGTGTCTGTCACCCTGGCACTCCGGATCCCACCCCCGAGGTGAAAGCTGATCGGAATCTCCGCCTCAGCCGCCACCGCCCAGACCGGTTCCCAGTCTTCGTGAAAGACCGGCTTGACCGCATCAAACACCCCGAACAGCGCGCCCTTGAGACCCAGCTTGGCGACCCGCTGGAGTTCCTTTTGGGTGGCTGCGGGATCGTGCATGGGCAGAATGGGGATACCGATCAGCCTGTCTGGAGCGGCCGTACAGAAGTCGGCCAGCCACGAGTTGTAGGCCTCAAGACAGGCGACGTGCAGGGCTGAGTCGGTAAACGACAGGGGCAGGGGAGGGCCGTAGATGACGTGCGCATCAATGCCGTCACGGTCCATGTCTTCCAGCCGATACTTCGGCGTTGAGGGCCGAAACACGCCCGGTTCCGGCTCTTCATTGACGCCTGCGCGAGGAATCGCGCCGGTCAAGCGCGGGCCCTGCATCGAGCCATGGTTGCCAAACGCCCACGGTTTGCCCTCACACACCCACATCGGCCCGTTGGCGCTGTCCGCCACCCGTGGCGCCTGGGCCTTGAACCTGGCCGCCACCCGTTCCTGCCACAGATTGGCCGGCAGGTAGGACAGATCCATATGGTCATCACCAGAAACGAATGTGTACTCCATAACAACACCCTCCTTCTTTACACGGTCGTCAGTCCCTGAGGCTGCCTGGCTCTCGGGCGCTGGCGCCGAAGATGTTGAGCCGAATCGCTGGAAAACCTCCCCGCCCTTTTCCCTCACCCGACGTGGCACAGTCAAGGGACCTATGCTCAGCCGCAGCATTGGGATAGTACACAAGACACACCGCGCTGAAGGGAGAGCGATATGAAAGCAATTCTGTTTGAGACAGTCGGCGGACCCGAGGTGCTGCAACTGGGCGAGGCGCCCATTCCCGAGCTCAGACCCCGTAAGGTATTGATTAAAAATCAGGCCATCGGGATCAACTTCGCGGATACGCGCTTCCGTCAGGGCCAGTATGTCATGCAGCCCAGACTCCCGGACACGCCCGGGCTCGAAGCTGCGGGCGTGGTCGAGGCGGTCGGCGAGGGGGTGGGCCATATCGCGCCGGGCACCCGGGTGGCGGCCATCGGCATGCGGACCTACGCCGAATACGCGCTCGTCTCGGCCGACCAGGTCATGCCGCTGCCCGATTCGGTCAGTTTTGAGCAGGGCGCAGCCTTTCCGATCCAGACCCTGACCGCTTACCACCTGCTGCACACCTGCCATCAGACCAGCCCGGGCCAGACCGTGCTGGTACATTCTGCGGCCGGCGGGGTGGGCATTGTCGCCATGCAGATCGCCAAGGCGGCCGGCGCGCGGGTGATCGGCACCGTCTCGAGCGACGCCAAGGTTGCCCTGGCCCAGGAGTATGGAGCCGACGCGGTCATCAATTATGAGAGCCAGGACTTTGCCGAAGAAGCCAAGCAGCTGACCGACGGCAAGGGCGTGGACCTGATCCTCGACGCGGTGGGGCAACCGACCTTTGCCGCAGGGCTTAAATGCCTGGCTCCATTCGGTCACGCCATCCTGTACGGCCAGGCCGGCGGCGCGCCCGAGCCGCTCAACGTCTTTGGGCTGTTCCAGAACTCGCTCAAGGTCAGCTGCTTTGGCCTGTATACGGCCTCGGCCATACCCGAGCTGCACCAGAAAGGGATTACCGAGTCGTTCCGCTTGATGGAGGAGGGCAAGCTCAAGCTCCTGGTCGGCAAGAGCTACCCCCTGGCCGAGGCGGCCGAGGCGCATCGCTTCATGGAATCCCGCCAATCGGTCGGCAAGCTGATCCTGACCCCCTAGATAAGGAATTCCGTATGGACTGGCGCGCGCTGTGCGGCGACAAACTCGTCACTCCCCAACAGGCGGTCGCCCTCATCCGGCCGACCGACACCGTTTATATTGCCGGCATACAGGCCACCCCGTTTGCCCTGTGCCAGGCTCTGGTTGAGCGGCAAGACACGCTGCGCGGTCTGCGCGTCAATACCCTGGTGTCGTTTTACGACTGGGACACTCCCGGCCTGAGCGACGCCTTCCGGCTGGAGTCGTGGTATCTGAGCCGGCGTGAGCGGAAGCTGATGCACAAGGGCGGCCTGGACTACATTCCGGTCTCGTATTTCCGGGCCGAGGCCCTGCCCCACGGCATTGACGATCTCGATGTGTACATGGTCAGCGTGTCGCCGCCGGACCGACACGGTTATTGCAGCTACGGCACCAGCGTCGGCATGTCGCCGCTCATGACCAAACAGGCCAGGACGATCATCGCCGAGATCGACCCGAGCTTCATCCGCACCGGCGGCGAGAATTATCTCCACATCTCGGCCATTGACCGCTGCGTGGAACGCCCACCCAGCGTCAGCCCACCGACAATCAGCCCCGAAGTCTACAGCCAGGAAAAACAGGACGCGATTGACACGATCTGCATGTCGATCGCCAACGAGCTGATTCAGGACGGCGACACGATTCAAATCGGGGCCGGCGATATGACCAGCCCCCTGCCCGCCTATCTGTACGGCAAAAATGATCTGGGCATGCAGACCGAGATCATCCCGCCCGGCGTGGTCGGCCTCGTCCAGGCCGGCGTGCTGACCGGCACGAACAAAACCCGCCATACCGGAACGGTGGTCGGCACCGGCTTTCACCCCATGCTCAGCCCCGAAGAGCTGGACTATATTGACGCCAATCCGGTCTTTGAGCTGTACGATTTCAACTATACCGACGATATCCGCCTGCTGTGCCAGGACCCGCGCTTTACGGCGATCAATAACGCGCTCAGCATCGACCTGACCGGCCAGGTCGCGTCCGAGTCGATTGGCCCCCAGCAGTTTACCGGACCGGGCGGCCAGACCGCCTTTTGCATTGCCGCCAGCCTGGCCGGCAGCAAATCCATTGTTGCCCTGCCGTCAAGCTCACTCAGCGGGCCAGACCGCCGTCGGATTTCCCGCATCGTCCCCACCCTGGCGCCAGGAACGGTGGTGACCACGCCCCGCGCCTTTGTCGATTATGTGGTGACCGAGTACGGCATTGCGACTCTACGCGGCAAGAACCTGCGCGAGCGCGCCCAGGCTTTGAGCGCCGTCGCCCATCCGGACTTTCGGGACGAGCTGCGGACACAGGCCGAATGCCTGCACGGCGCCGGCTGAGGTCTCAGGACTGAGTCTTCCAGGTGGGCGGTGTCCAGCGCTTCGGACCCGCCCAGCGGTAGGTGGCCAGATCAACCTTGCCGTGGCGACTGAACCGAACGCCCTCGTCTTCGAGCAGCCAGCGTTGCTGCTCGGCCCGCAGCAGGTCACCGCGAATGCTGATGCCGCCCGAGGCGTTAATGACCCGTTGCCAGGGAACTGTGCGTGACAGCTGGGGGGGCAGATGGCGCAGGGCTGTGCCAACCGCCCGTGGCGCCCGCGGCGCCCCAAGCAGAGCGGCCACCTGCCCGTAGGTCACGACTTTGCCCTTGGGAACGCGGGCGACCAGACGGTAGACGGCCGTATGAAAGGCGGGAAGACCGGCGGCCATAGGCTCAGGACTCAGCCCCGATCTGCTGCATCAAGCCCAGGGCGTCCCAGGCTACCCAGGCTTCGGCAATTCGGCCATCGGCAATCCGATAGATGGCAATGCCCACCACCGACACGTTCTTGCCGCTGGGGGCAATGCCCATGAAATCGCCCCGATGGGTACCCCGAAACGTCCAGCGTCCGACCACCCGGTCCTCCTCGGCGAGCAGGTCTTCGATCTGAAAATGGACATTCGGAAAACCACCCCGGACCGTTGAGACAATCTGTTTCACGTCCTCCGGGCCGCCGCCAAAATCATAGCCGGTCGGATAATGGCTGACATAATCGGGAGCGATCAGCTCGTCGATCAGCTCGATCCGACCCGCGTTCAAGACCTCGTCAAAATAGCGCCGGAAGACGGCTTTGTTGGCCTCTGACATGGCGTTCCTCTCCCTCTTGATTGCTGTACACAAAAGGCAGGGCCGACACAAGACTGGCCCGCGCCGGACGCGGGCGGGCCGCTCAGTCCGGACCGAACAGCGGGCTCGCGTCCACGGGGTGCAGCTCGGGCTGACACCCGGGGCAGGGCTGATAGCCGAGTTCACGGGCCCGGGCCAGGGATGGGATCAACACCCGTTCGGCGGCGGTCTGAGCGTGCAGGTCGGCGCAGTCGGGCCGACACAGGCGGGAGCCGGAACGCCAGCCCACATACATCCGGGCGGCGGCAATGGCCAAGCCGCGTCGGGTGTGTCTGACCGGAATACCCTCGGTCTCAAGAATGGCGCGTTCGGTTTCGACCAGATTGCCGGCATCGCCGTTCAGGCGTCCATCGCTGCCGGGCCCGCTATGACTAGGAATCTGCCGCGGG
>WTHE01000161.1 GCA_011523315.1 Candidatus Binatota bacterium | reverse complement strand
CATTCGTCCCGGGTGTTCGACCGCTGCGGGGGAACACAGATCTGCTTTTCGGCCAGGAGCTTCTCAAACGCGGCCAGCCAGCTCTCAAAGTAGGGCTGGGGATGGCCCGTCGGCCGGGATTGCTCGGCCCGTTCGGCCGCGCCGATCTCGGCGATCAGGTACTCACGAAACTCGTCCCACGAGTAGTAGCCCTGCTCGCACAGCGATACGGCCATGGCAAACACCCGGCGCTCCCACTCGTCGTGAAACACGAGTTCGCCGCTGCGGCGGGGCAGCGACGCCTGGCCGGGCATTTCGGCGATGGTTGATTTGGCGGGTCTGGTCATGCTGACTGCGGCTCTGCGTCGGGGTTGAAGCGCACCGTGGTCACGCCAATCATGGCGTCCCGGTCGACGAGCCGGGCCAGCTCTTCTTCGCTCAGCTGCTCGGTCCCGCTCGGCCGTTCGGGCAGCACCATATAGCGAATTTCGGCGCTGCTGTCCCACACCCGGATGGCGACCGACTCGTCCAGTTCCAGGCCGAACTCGCGCAGCACGCCGCGCGGATCGATCACCACCCGCGAGCGGTAGGGCGCGCTCTTGAACCAGGTCGGCGGCAGGCCCAGGACCGGCCAGGGGTAGCACGAGCACAGCGTACACACGACCACATTATGGGTCGTCGGTGTGTTCTCAACCACAACCATGTGCTCGCCCTGCAAGCCTCCCAGGCCCAGCTCCTCAATGGCGGCGGTGGCATTGCTCAGCAGCCGCTGTTTATAGGCCGGGTCAACCCAGGCGCGGGCCACAACCTGGGCGCCCTTGAGCGGCCCCAGGTCGTTCTCGTACAGCTCGACGATCTTGTCGAGGGCTGCGCCTGCGACCAGACCCTTTTGGGTCAGGACGGACTCAAGCGCCCCGACTCGCTCTTCCAGGGCTTGGGTCTGCTCGGGCGTGTGGTGTTTTTCGAGTCTGGGATCGGGCGGAGCGTTATGATGGTCGTTGCTCATAAGACTGTCCTCATGCGGCTTCCAAATGATCTTCCCACAGGTCGATGTACAGGCTGTCGCGGCGTGGGGTATCGGGCCCCCACAGGGCCTGGGCCTCGAAACGGACCGAATACAGCGGTTGGGGCTGTTCGCCGCCGCCGTGGGCATTGCTGTCGGGGTAGACGAAGGTGCCGTGGACGCGATCAATCCGGCCCGGCTTGCCCCGCACGTAGCGCGGCATCCGGGTATGACCGGCCGGATTGATATTGCGGGCCACAACCGGGTCGCCGGGAGCGAAGCGCGGGGTGAGCCGCCCGCTGTCGCGTTCGGCCGAAACACCCCGGCGGACGACCTGAGCGACAACCTCGCCCGGCAGCGGGTCCGAGGCATTCGCGGTCTCGCTCTGGAGCCTGCCCGAGGCCAACTCCTGCGCGGTGAGCACCCCCTTCTCCACGGCCAGCGTTTCCAGCGCCGCCAGCCAGTGCTCGTAGTAGCTCGAAGACAGATAGTGCACCGGGTCCATGCGCTCAATAGCGTGCCGAAATTCGTCCAGATTGGCCACGCCTCCGAGCGACAGCATGGTCATGGCAAACACCCGCCTCTCCCACGCGGCGTGAAACAGGGGTTCGTTGTCTTCGCGCTCGACCGGACCGTAGCACGTCATGCCGCCCATATCGTGTGGACCGTTCATCGTCTTGACTCCTCGAAAAAGTGAGCCGAGCCTAGCACCGGCGCGGTACAGGATCAAGTTTTCCGAGCTGCCTGCTCCGCGCATATGGCGTAGTTCCAGTCTGCTGTGCTAAAGCATGGGTTCGTACCCCACTGGAGGAATCGCTATGCTGCCTGAAACAATCGTCCGCAAGATTCTGGATCTCGGCCTGAGCCGCGGCGCGGATTTTGCCGAGGTCTTTGTCGAAGAATCCGAAACCTCGTCCATCGACTTGTTGGAACAGAAGCTCGACCGGATCAACTCCGGCAACGCCTTTGGCGTCGGCATTCGTCTGCTGTTCGGTAACGAGTCCGCCTATGGCTACAGCAGTGACGTGTCGGAAGACGCCCTGCTGCGGCTGACCTCGAATCTGGCCCGCGAGGCCAAAGCGGGTGGAGCGCCTGCCGCCTTTCACAAGGAACAGGTGACTGATCGGCATCCGGTGATGATTGACCCGGCCAGTGTGTCCAAAAACGAGCGGGTCGAGTTGCTGCGCCAGCTCGACGGCCTGACCCGCCAAACCGGTTCGGTCATCCGCCAGGTGGGCGCCTCGGTGGCCGAGAAACAACGCTCGGTCCTGATCGCCAACAGCGACGGCCTGTGGGTTGAGGATTCCGCGCATTACTCCCGGCTGCGGCTCAGCGCGATTGCCGAAGACGGCGACGGACCGCAGACGGCCATGGAAAGCCCCGGGGTGCTGGGCGGCTATGAGTTCTTTCAGGGCCTCGACCTGGCCGGCCTGGCCAACGACGCCGGGCAGCGGGCAATCCGCATGGCCAGGGCCGGCTATATTGAGGGCGGGACGATGCCGGTGATTATCGGCAACGGCTTTGGGGGGGTGATCTTCCACGAGGCCTGCGGCCATCCGCTGGAAACCGAAGCCATCCGCAAGAACGCCTCGCCGTTTGTCGGCAAGATCGGCGAAACCGTCGCTCAGTCCGTCCTGACGGCGATTGACGACGGCACCCTCGACCATCGCTGGGGGTCCCTCAACGTTGATGACGAGGGGCAGCCGGCCAAGCGGACCGTGTTGATCGAAAACGGCGTGCTCAAAGCTTATCTGGCCGACCGTATCGGCGCCCGCCAGGTCGGCGTGCCCCAGACCGGCTCGGGACGGCGCGAGTCGTACAAATTCGCCCCGGTGTCGCGGATGCGCAACACCTATATCGACAACGGACCGCATACCCCTGAGGAGATCATCGCCTCTGTGGAGTATGGCCTGTACGCCAAAAAGATGGGCGGCGGCTCGGTCGATCCCTCGACCGGTGAGTTCAATTTTGCGGTCCAGGAAGGCTACATCGTGCGCGACGGAAAAATTGCCGAACCGGTGCGGGGGGCAACCCTGATCGGCAAGGGCTATGAAATCCTGCCGCGTATCTCGATGGTCGGCAACGATCTGGAGTTTGCCGCCGGTATGTGCGGCGCGTCGAGCGGCTGGGTGCCGACCACGGTCGGCCAGCCGACGCTGAAAGTCGACTCCATTCTGGTCGGAGGCCGCTAATGGATCAGCAGGCCGCGATTGATTACGTGCTGTCCCTGGCTCGTGAGCAGGGTGAGCCCGATGTTGACCTGATTGTCGAGCGTAGCGAACAGCTGTCGCTGCGCGTGCTGAACGGTCAGGTTGAGAAGATTGACCAGGCGACCGCGCTCGGGCTCGGTATCCGGGTCGTGCACCAGGGCCGGACCGGTATCGCCTCAACCGAACGCCTGGAGGCCACAGCTCTGGAAAAAGCCTTCCGGTCGGCCAGGGAAAATGCCCTGCTCAACGATCCGACCGAGGTGATGCTGCCCCAGGCCGCCCCTGACCTACCCGACCCCCAGGACCTTGAGCTGTTGAATCCCGCCATCGAGCGGCTGACGGTTGACGAGTTGGGCGCGTTTGGCCTGGAGGTTGAAGCCACCGCCCGCCAGGCCGACGCGCGGGTGACTGCGGTGCCCTACCTGGCTGTGTCGCGTTCCAGCTCGGCCTACCGCATCGTCTCGACCCACGGGGTTGACTACCAACAGCGCCAAAACAATGTCGGGGCCTACTGTCAGGCCCTGCTCGAAGACGGCGAGCGCCGCAAGAGCGGCGGCCATATGTGGGCCGGACGAGCCTGGGACCCGGCTCAGAGTACGCTCATCGGCAACACGGCCGTTCGCAAAGCCGCCGACCTGTTGACGGCCGGCCCGGTGTCTGGCGGACAGGTGCCGGTCGTGCTCGACGAGTACTGTGCGCCGCAGCTGCTCGGCCTCTACCTGGGCTGCTTCTCGGCCGAGGCCGCCCAAAAGGGCCAGTCCCGCTTGCAGGGCCGGCTGGGCGAGCTGATTGCCGACGAGTCGCTGGACCTGAGCACCGAACCCCACCGGGTCGGAGCGGGCAGCTCGCGCTATATGGACGCCGAAGGGATCCCGACTCGCCCGGTTCCGCTGATTGCCAAAGGTCGGTTCGAGGAGTTCATGTACCACATCGAGTCGGCGCGCCGCGACGGACGCGAGTCCAACGGACACGCCGGGCGGAGCTACAGCGGCGGGATTGTGACCTCGGGGCATAATATCGTGATGCCGACCGGCGCCCACAGCCTGGACGCCCTGGTCGGTCTGCCGGAAACATGTCTGCTGGTGACCGAGTTGGAGGGTGCGGCTGGCTGCAACCCGCTGAGCGGCGATATCTCCATCGGCGTGCAGGGCTTTTGGATCGAGAACGGCCAGCGTAAACAGGCCGTTGACAGCGTGACGATTGCCGGCAACTTTTTCGAGGTGCTGAAAGCCATCCGCGCCCGGGGGAATACCTACCAGCCAAACCTGAGCCGTATGTTCATTCCGGCCGTGCTGGTCGATGGCCTGACCGTGTCGAGTTAGCGTAGCTTGTCTACACGAAAGGCAGGCCGAGCTTCTGTCTATTTCTTGCTGATGCTCTCTTCAAACCGCTGGGAGTTCACCTGGTACGAAACTCTTGCAGGCGCGTATTGGGGATGAGTCGATCCAGCGTCTTGAAGGTGAACACTTTTCCGCGTGTGGCGAGAAGCAGCTTTTTCATATCCTCTCTGCGCACCCCGAAACCCCGCCCGGCAATACAGGCAATGACCTCGTATTTGGGAGAGTCCGGCGGTTGTCCCTCCAGACTCAAGGCTCCGAGGTGCTGAATCCGAGTGACTTTGTCGCGAGCCGTACCGTCGTCTTCGGTAATCTTGGCCTCAATAATGACCTGAGGGTTATATTCATCCGGGATGACGAAGTCTGGAGTCTGGTCGAAGCCTGGAATCTTCTCTGCCCTCTTGGTTTGGCGGTTACTGATTCCCGCCTTATATAAAATCTTCGCAATTTCAGCCTCAAGGATATTTCCGACCAGATCGGACACTGAATCCCGATGTCCGGCAAAAGGCCGTCCCAACAGTCTCTCGTACAGGAGCATGGCGTAGGGAACTCCCAGCGTTGCCAGGTTCCGAATCGTCAGACTTCCCTCCCGGGTGTCGGCCTTGTCCAGTCGGTGAATCTTGTTCCTGTCAGTCTGCGGAGCAGAAGCGTTGAGCAGCTGGCAGGCTACGTCGACCAGGGCCTTAACCCGACGAACCGTAGCGTGGCCTGAGCGGAGCGGGACGAGCGGAGCCATCCGAATCTTGCGGTCCAAGCTCCGGGCAAACCCTTGGGTGATTTCGACCTGTGTTCTCTGCGCAGCAACATAGGCCCACTCGGGAGGGGTGAAGCCGAGCATGGTACGTAAGACAATAAGGATG
>WTHE01000657.1 GCA_011523315.1 Candidatus Binatota bacterium | reverse complement strand
ACGAGCGACGAAGAGTACAGGAGGAGGGTGGTATGCCGCCCCTGCGGGTCGAGGTGCCGGACTCCAGGCCGGCGCTGACCGAGTTCATCCAATTCTACGATCAGGTCTACGCCTACCGAACGGCCCGCTGGCCGGCCCCGGTACGCTTCCAGCTGTCGATTCTGAGCGGTCACAGTCCGTTTGCCGCCGACCGCCGCCTGCGGCCGTTTGTAGTCCGTGACGGGCCGCGCATCGTGGCTCGGGTGCTGGCCGTCGTTGACGCCCGCTACACCGCCCACTGGCAGGAGCGGCTCGGCCATCTGTGTCTGTTTGAAGCCCTGCCCGACGCCCGCGAGGCGGTCCGTCTGCTGATGGACGCGGCGTGTGCCTGGCTCGAAGCGCAGGGGCTGCGAGCCGCCCGGGCGGGATCGGGCCTGTTGGAGTTTCCGTTTGTGATCGATGCCTATGAACCGCTCCCGCCACGCATTCTGCGCTATAACCCGCCGTACTATCACGCCGTGCTGAAAGACGCCGGCTTTGTCTCGGAACAGAGCTATGTCGATTACAGGATTGCGGTGAATCCGACCCTGGTCTCGGGCTGGGCCGGAACGCTGCAAGACGTCCGTCAGGCCGGCTATGAGATTGTGCCCCTGCGCCAGGTGCCGCCGGAGCGCCGGGTGGTCGAGTTTACCGCCACGTTTAATGACACGTTTCAGGCCCATTGGGGCTGGACGCCGTACACCGAACCGGAAGTGGCCGCGCTGCTGGCCGGTATCGGCCGGGTCGGCGGGCTGGACACCTCGGTCCTGGCCTATCGACACGGACAGCCGGTCGGCCTGCTGTCACTCACTCCCGCGCATACCGCAGGCGTCGTGCTCAAGGCTGGCCGAACGCTTCACGAGTCGGAGAAGCTGAACGTCTTGGCCATCGGGGTGTGCGAGGCTGCCCGGGGACGCGGGGTGAATCTGGCCATGGCCAGCTATGGATTTCTGGAACTCATTCGCCGTGGGGCCCGGTATCTGAGCTATACCCTGGTCTTAGACGATAACTGGCCGTCGCGCCGCACCGCAGAAAAACTGGGCGCCTCGGTATGCGCCAACTATGTAGTGTACCGGCGCGATTTTCGGAGATAGGGGGTAAGGCTATGCTCTCCGAAAAATGTCATTGGCTGATTCACGGTTGAAGAGAAACGTCTGTGTTGAAGATCAGATTGGCAAGCGGCAGGGCGGACAATTCCAGACGCGACAGATCAATGAATGTCCCTGCGTCTTCAATCTCAATCCCGACAACCTTATTCTTTTCATCGAAATCAAGGACAATGCCGGGAGCTACTTCTTCCGACTCGGTGCTGACTGCGGACGCCAGTTCGATGTATAACATGTCACTCGTCTGATCGTAGCGAAAAATCATCGGCCTGTTTCCTTGCTGTCATGGAGCCGGCGATACTGCCTCTCCTTGCCTGGAAAACACTATACGAGGTCTTCCGCCAGCGAAAGATGTGCTTCAAAAACACGAGGGAGCCTGACATGCATATCCCGTCTGTAGCGTTTATCTGCCTGTGCCTGGCCCTGGCCGGCCTGACGGCCGGTTGGGCCGAGGAGGCGGTCTATCCCGAGGGCAGCTCAAGCATTATCGAGACGCGCAGCTGGCGGCTGTCCGCAGCCGACCCGCTCGCCCTGCACGCCCAAGCCCGGACCGCAGTCGCCCAAATGGACGGTGTGGTGGTGGTTAAAGACGAGGACGGCCTGTTGGTGCTGTCTCTGCCGACCCCGCTGCTGTCCGCGCTGCGGGAGAAGCTGGGCGCGCTTGGGGTACTCCACACCGCAGCCGAATCCCCCGCCCCTCAGGCGCCGACCACCCTGTTGCGCGTGCGCTTTCAGGCCGCGTCCGGCCCGTCCTGACACTTGTCTCGGTGTGAGATTTGGGGTAGGCAAGAGGCGCGCTAATCCGAGAATGTTGTCGCATGCGAGAGGCACTATGAGCACGACCCTTGCCAAGGCATACCAGGAGTGGGAAGACACGACCCTGAAAAAAGCCCTGTCCCGAGCGCCGGAGCGCAAAGACCGCTTCCAGACCTCGTCCGGCATCCCCATCAAACGGCTGTATACCGCAGCCGATACGGCCGGCCGTGATGACCAGGCGGCGCTGAGTTTTCCGGGCCAGTATCCGTTCACCCGCGGGGTGCAGCCGACCATGTATCGCGGGCGGTTCTGGACCATGCGCCAGTATGCCGGCTTTGGCACGGCCGAAGAGTCCAACGCGCGCTATCGCTATCTGCTCGACCAGGGCCAGACCGGGCTGTCGGTCGCCTTCGATCTGCCGACCCAGATGGGCCGCGATTCGGACCACCAGCTGGCCGCCGGCGAGGTCGGTCGGGCCGGGGTGGCGATTGACTCGCTGGCCGATATGGAGACCCTGCTGAACGGGATTCCGCTCGATAAGGTCAGCACCTCGATGACGATCAACTCGACCGCCGCCATCCTGCTGGCCCTGTACCTGGTGGTGGCCGAAAAACAGGGCGTGGCCTGGGACAAGGTCAACGGCACAATCCAGAACGATCTGCTCAAAGAATATATCGCCCGAGGGACGTATATCTATCCGCCGAGTCCCTCGCTGCGGATCATCACCGACATTTTCGCCTTTTGCGCCGACCATGTGCCGAACTGGAATACGATCTCCATCTCGGGCTACCACATCCGCGAGGCCGGCTCGACCGCCGCCCAGGAGATCGCCTTTACCCTGGCCGACGGCATTGCCTATGTCGATGCCGCGCTGTCGGTTGGCCTGGACGTGGACCGGTTCGCCTCGCGTCTGTCGTTTTTCTTTAATGTGCATAACAACATCTTCGAGGAGGTGGCCAAGTTCCGGGCTGCCCGCCGTCTGTGGGCCAAAATCATGAAGGAACGCTTCGGATCCAAAAATCCCCGTTCGTGGATGTTACGCACCCACGCCCAGACCGCCGGCTCGACCCTGACCGCCCAGCAGCCGGACAACAATATCATCCGGGTGACCCTCCAGGCCCTGGCCGGTGTGCTGGGGGGCACGAATTCCCTGCATACCAACTCCAAGGACGAAGCCCTGGCCCTGCCGACCGAGGACGCGGTGCGTGTCGCCCTGCGTACCCAGCAGGTGATCGCCTATGAGTCGGGCGCGGCCGATACGATTGACCCGCTGGCCGGCTCCTACTATGTGGAATCATTGACTGACGAGTTGGAAGCCCAGGCGGTCGAGTATATCGAGCATATCGACGAACTGGGCGGCGCGGTCAAAGCTATTGAAGCCGGCTATCAGCAGCGCGAGATTCACGACGCGGCCTTCCGCGCCCAGCGGGCGGTTGAGGAGAAACAACAGATCATCGTCGGGGTGAACGACTTCACGGTTGAAGAGGCGTCTGGAAACGAGCTGCTCAAAATCGATCTGCGGCTCGAACAGCGCCAAAAAGAAAAACTCGCCGCCGTGCGGGCCGAGCGAAACCAGGCCGCCGCCCAGGCGGCTTTGGAGCGGGTCGAAGCGACCGCCCGCGACGGGGGCAACCTGATGCCGGTGCTGATCGACGCGGTGCGCGCCTACGCCAGCCTGGGCGAGATCTCCGACCGGCTGCGCAACGTCTTTGGCGAGTATCAGGCTCCGTCGTTCATGTAGGCGGGGTGACACATCTGCCATTGAAGGAGAGGAACGATGAAAGGCACGCTGAGCTTCATTCCTGAAGCCCGCAAGATCGACTTTTACGAGTATGAGCTGCCCCAGCCCGAACCCGGAGCGATGCTGACCGAGGTGACGCGGACCAACGTGTGCGGCTCTGAGGTCCACATGTGGCGGGGCGAGTTCGGCCGACGCGGCGCCATGCCGGGCCATGAAATGGTCGGCCGGGTACACAGCCTGGGCCAGGGCGTGACGACCGACACGGCCGGCCAGCCGCTCAAAGAGGGCGATCGTATCGCGCCGGTCTACTACCGGGTGTGTGGCCTGTGTGCCAACTGCCGGGAGGGCAATGCCGCCGCGTGTACCGGGCTCAGCATCCGGGCCAAGCGTCTGATTCCCGACGAAGCGCCCCACTTTCACACCCCGTGGGCGACCCACTACTACATCCACCCCGGCCAGCACGTGTACAAGGTGCCCGATAATGTCCCCGACCACGCCGCCTCGTCGGCCAACTGCGCCCTGTCACAGGTGTTCTTCAGCCTCGACCGGCTCAACCTGCGTTACGATGAAACCCTGGTGGTCCAGGGCGCGGGTGGCCTGGGGTTGCACGCCATGGCCGTGGCCAAGGCGCGCGGGGCGCGGGTGATCGCCATTGACGGGGTTGATCTGCGTCTCCAACGGGCCAAGGCGTTTGGCGCCGACGAGGTGATTGACATGCGTGAATACGCCTCGGTCAAAGACCGCACGGTGCGGGTCCGGGAGCTGACCGACGGGCTCGGGTCGGACGTGGTCCTGGAGGTGGCCGGGGTGCCGGCCGCGTTTGAGGAGGCCATTCAGCTGGTGCGGAGCGGCGGACGGATCGCCGAGCTGGGCAATATCTCCATAGGCCTACAGGCGACGATCTCGCCGTCGCTGATCACCTTCAAATCCATCTCGGTCGTCGGGGTGTCCACCTATAACCCCCACTATCTGCACAAAGCCTTGCAGTTCCTGTCCGAGCACATGGATCAATATCCGTATCACGAGCTGGTCGATGCCGAGTTTCCGCTGAAAAACGCGGCCGAAGCCATGGACAAATCCGACCGCAAGGAGATTACCCGGGCCGCCCTGGTCCCCTAACCCGGCAACAAGAGGAAGCACGCATGAAAGACTCGCTCAAAACCGGCATGTCTTCGGAACGAACGATTACCACCACCCCGGACATGGGCATTGTCCACCTCGGGCCGGATGCTCCGCAGATGTATTCAACCCCGGCCATGGTCCAGCTGATGGAAGGCACGTGTGTGGAGTTCCTGACCCCGCACATGGACGCCGGCGAGCAGACGGTCGGCTTTCACATCGATGTCAGACACATGGCGCCGACCCAGATCGGCCAGCAAGTCACCGGCAGGATCAGTCTGGATGAGATCAAGGGCCGGCGTCTCAAGTTCACGGTTGAAGCCTACAACGAGGACGGCACCAAGATCGGCGAAGGCATTCATGAACGGGCGGTGATCAGCATCGATCAGTTCGCCGGCAGGAAATAGGCGGCAGCCTCACCCCGAACCGGTGGAGGCAGGAGGCTCCACCCCGAGCGTTCGACCAGGGGCTCAGCGAATGGCTCTGGTATGCCGATACCCTAAAAACTGTGACGTATCTGGACAAGCACGGGCGGACAAGCGGGTGATTGAGATTTGAGCATTGAATATGAAGCGGTCTCAAAAATACCTGATAGGCGCTCCGGAGGCCGTCGATCCTGGGCAAAAGCGACGGTCTTCCTATTTTTGAGACCGCTTC
>WTHE01000461.1 GCA_011523315.1 Candidatus Binatota bacterium | reverse complement strand
GGAACTATTAACGGGATTCAAGGGAATCGAAGAACTATACGACCTCGAGTCCGAGACGACACGTGGCCGAGCGGTCCGGTGGCTGTCTTGGCGTTCATCTTGTCAGACGTCTGGATCGATGCGCTGGAGGTCACCTAAGGCGAGGCGAATTTCGTCCAGACGGTCGTCCAGGGCGGTCGGCGAATCAATCGCAAACACGGCTCCCTGCCAGCGGTCGGGATCGCGGAGCCAGGCCGCAAGGATGACACTGGCGTCGATTTCTTCCGGTCGTAGGGGCAGGTCACGGTCCTGGCTGAAACGTTCCCGAGTCAGACGGGCAAAGGTGGCGATATCGTCCTCTGAGTGGACGCGGCTGCCATGGATGAGCCTCCCGTTGAGCACCAAATAGGCCTGGGCAGCTCCGGGCTGGTGGCTGGGCAGGAGCAGGAAAGCGTGGGCGCGGGTAATGATCCAGTTGAAGCGGCGGTGCATATTCAGGATATGGTCGAGCAGCTCGAGGTCTTTTTGCAGACGGGCCGCGCTTTCGAAGCGCAGGCGGGCGGCCAGTGCGTCGCGTTTGGCCAGCAGGGAATCCCGCACTCCGGTATCGTTGCCCTCGAGAAACCGCTGAAAGGTCTCGACCTGTTCTTGATACGCGGCACGTGACACCCGCACATTACACGGGGCGCTACAGGCGCCGATCTGCCCGCTGACGCACGGAGAAAAGTCCGGGTCCGGAGTCAAATTCCCCTGACAGGTACGCAGACCAAACAGGCGGGCTAACAGTCCCTGGGCTTGTTCGGCAAGAGCCCGGCTTCGAAAGGGGCCGATGTACAGAGCCCGATTGCTGGCTGGCTTGGTGGCCAGGGACAGACGGGGAAACGGATTGGTCACGCTCAGTTTGAGGAAGGCAACCCTGGGCAGGTGTTTTGAGCGAGTGTTATAGGGCGGCTTGAGGGTGCGGATGAGGCTTGCCTCGCGGAGCGCGGCCTCAAGCTCTGAGCCCGTCTGTTCGTAGCTGACGTCGTGGACATGGCGCACGAGGTCGAGCACTTTGTCGCTGTGGCCAGCGGAGTTGGTGAAGTACGAACGGACCCGCCGTTTGAGGTTTTTTGCCTTCCCGATATACAGCAGCCGGCCCTCGCGGTTCAGCATGCGATACACGCCGGGCCCGTCTGGGATACGGGCCAGCGCCAGACGGGGCAGCTGATATTCAAAGCGGCGCCCGTCGCGGGCGATATGCTGAAAGTCGAGCAACTGGCCGAGGGTCGTGATGCCACGCGCCGACAGCTGTTCCAGAAAGATGAGAAACACCTCGGCGGTGATCCGGGCGTCGCCTAGGGCGCGGTGGCGGTCAGGACCTGACACGCCACACGCCGAGGCTAGCGCATCGAGGGTGCGGGAACGGAGGCTGGGCAAGAGACGCTTGGCCAAACGCCGGGTGCACAGGACGGGGTTGAGCAGCGGGCCGGACATGAGACGCTGGGCGTCATAATTAAGGAAAGCCAGATCAAAATCGGCGTGATGAGCGACAAGCGGGGCCGAGCCAATAAAGGTCTGGAAGTCCGGAAAGACCGCATCGATACGTGGCTGGTCACGCAGCATGTGGTCGGTGATGCCAGTCAGCCGGATCACGGCTGGCGGAACCCGGCGGCCGGGATTGACCAAGGCGTGAAACTCATCCGTCAGCCGTCCGTGCGTGATCCGAACCGCAGCCATTTCGGTGATGGCTGCCGGGCCTGGTTTGAAGCCGGTCGTTTCGAGATCGAGGACGACAAACTCGGTATCGGCAATCGCCCACTGGAGAGCGCTATGGATGGTGGCGTACCAAAGATCACTCGCCGCGTCATACGCAAAATGCGGGTCGGTACCGATCGCCGTATGCAGAAAACGGGTATCGAACTCGAGCCTCCGATTGGGCCTGAGGCCCGAACCCGCTCCGGGTGTGAAGAGCAGGTTCAAGAGTTCGGCCGAGCTGACTCCTCCGGGTCGCGCGGCCACATAGTCGTAGAGTTTCTGGCGCACAGTAGGGAACATCCGGTAATCGTAAGACTTGTGTCGCCTCTGGGCTGGCTGTAGAATCCGGTTGCCAGCATAACGCGAACGGTACGGCTTTCCAAGGATTTGTGGCGTGAGTGATCTGCTTGAAGATATCGCCCGAGCGACCGCCTTACGTGAGGGGGCGGCCGGCGTGGCGCTGGTCCTGAGAACGATTTATCGCACCCAGCGCATTACCTTGAGAGAACTGTCGCGGCAGACTCATCTCCCCCTGCCTGTGCTCGCCGCGGTGCGACGAGAACTCGAACGCACACGCATCGTGGATCGGCAGGCAGGCCTCGTCCTCACCCCGCACGGCAGAGACTTTGTTGAGCAGACGCTGCGGGTACGGACGCGCCACGACGCAGGCTGCCCGACGTGCCACGGCCACGGGATTGTGATTGACGAGGAGTTGGCCTCCCTGGTGCGACGCCTTGAGCTATACGGCTCCGAACTCCCCCAGGCGGATGTGACCTTGGACCAGACCCCGTGCACTCCGCAAACGGCCGTGCGCCGTGCGCTGTATATGTATCAAGCCGGAGCGTTGGAAGGAAAGCGGATTATTTTCCTAGGCGATGATGACGCGATTTCCGTGGCGGTTGCCATGTTGGGAAAAACGCTGGGATACCGACACTTGTGTCGGCAGCTGACGGTGGTGGAAACGGACCGGCGGTTTCTCCGCTATATACAGGATATCGCCCGTGCTGAGGATGTGGAGATAGAGTGCCTTGAGCACGATCTTCGACAGCCGCTGCCCGAACCGCTGCTTGATCACTACGATACGTTTGAAACAGACCCGCCGTATACGCCGGACGGGCTGGCCCTGTTTGTCTCGCGCGCAATCAGTGCTGCGAAGCCCGAACCTGGTCAGCAGGGCTTTGTCTCTTTTGGCATGCAGCCGCCTGATGCCTTCCTCGAAGTGCTCCGCCGTGTGGTCACGATGGGCCTTGTCGTGCAGGAAGTCATCCCAGGCTTTAACGATTACCGGGGCGCCTCAATCCTGGCCGGTACGAGCCAATTCCTCCATGTCTGCACATCACGCCAAACGCGCCCGTTCTATCCCAGCTCCTGGGATGGCCAGGGGCTGTATACCGGCGGGCGTGCGCCGCGGGTTCGGCGCTATTGCTGCGGACAGTGTCGCACCGAACTGTTGGTGGGACGCGGACACGAGTTCCAAACGATCGAAGTCCTGCAGGAAAGAGGCTGCCCGAGGTGTGGATGCACGCGTTTTCGCTACAGTGGTCGGATTGCTGCTGAGGGACAAACGCGCCAGGATGGATAATGCACATTCGAGTTGCCCGGGAAGAAGATTTGCCGGCTCTGGTCGAGTTTGAGATTGCTATCGCTCGGATCTCGTTTCCCGAAGACCCGGTCACCTCGCCTGCGACGCAGGAGAAAAAACTCCGCAAAGCCTTGCAGTCTCCCCAGGGTATGTTTGTGGCCGAGGTGGATGGCCAAGTGGTTGGCTGGCTGTGGATGACGCTGAATACGCAGTTTCTGACCGGAAAAAAGTACGCCAACTTTCGCAGCTTCGCCCTCCATCCAGAGTGGCGTGGCGGAGAGACTGGCTATCGCCTCATGCGGTTCTGCGTTGACTATTGTCGTCAGCAGGGGGCGGAGTGGATTTCAGGCAAGGTCCATATGAAAAATCTGGCCATGCGGGCATTGTACGCCGCTCTGGAATTTCGTCCCAAGCACCTGACGATGGAATATCGCTTTGATACAGACGATGAGACCTCAAGCTGACCCTCCCCACCAGATCAAATGCGTGGTCTGGGATCTTGATCAGACCCTCTGGTCTGGAGTGCTGCTCGAAGGGGATGAGCCCGCCCTCCGTCCTGGAGTACGGGCGACAATCGAGGCGCTTGATCGGCGTGGCATTCTCCACAGTATTGCCAGTCAGGGCGACCACGCTCTGGCGCTGTCAGCCTTACGGACGCTTGGTCTTCAGGACTATTTCCTGGCTCCGCAAATCGATCTGCTGCGTGACAAAGCCGAGAAAATTGCGACAATTGCCGAAACGCTGAACCTTCGGCTCGAACATCTCGCTTTTATCGATGACTCGGCCTATCAACGTGCCTTGGTGACCCACAGCTTTCCCGCAGTAGCCGTCTTCGATGCTCGGCAAGCCGTCGAGCTGCCTGGTCTGCCAAGCTTTAGAATACAAGAATCAAGCGCAGAATCCCGAAGCCGCCGTCGCCTGTACCAGGCTGAGCTACAACGACAGACGGCACAAAAGACTTGGACCGGGAGCCGAGTCGACTTCTTGCAGTCGTGCCAGATTCAGATTGTGCTGCGTCCTGCCCGCAGGCAGGATGTTGAGCGTATTGGCGAGCTGTTGGCACGCACCCATCGCTTGAATGCGTCGATAGCCACCTACAGCCGGCAAACACTCGATGGTCTGATCGACGCCGGAGCCTCTCGGGTGACCGTTGCCCAGCTGTCGGACCGTTTTGGAGACCAAGGACTCGTCGGGGTGCTGATCCTCGGACAAGAACCAGGCCAGTGGGAGATCGAAACCCTTCTTGTCTCGTGTCGAGTGATGGGTCGGGGAGTGGGAGAGACGCTCTTGGTGTATGGTATGGCCGTCGCTAAACAGCAGGAGCAAAAGCGGCTCTGGGCGAGATATCAACAGACTGCCTATAATCGTCCGATGGCTCTACTGTTCGTGACACATGGATTTCGACCGAATCTCCCTGAAGACGGAATCGTTTCGTTTCGTCACGATCTTGCCCAGATCCCGGACTATCCAGCCTGGGCGTCAGTGCGGCTGGCATGAAGACGAGCGAGACGATTGAGCAGCATCTCCGCTCTCTGCTGGCCGAAATTAGCGGCCAGCAGGGTTTCTCCCTTGATACCCCGCTGTTTCGTGGCGGCTTAGAACTCGACTCCTTATCGGTCGCCACGCTGATTGCTGCGGTTGAGCGGGATTTTGGCATTGCCGTGGCCGAAGAAGATCTCAGCTTGGCGTCTCTCTTTTCCCTGCGAACCCTATGCCAGTTTGTGGCCGCCCGAAAGTGTTGCAGGAGTAGGTAGATGGTGAGGGTGACGAGATCCTGAAGATTATGAGCCAGGATTCACAGTTGACTTCTTCGTGTAGGAAAGCTATGAAGTTCTTGGTGAAAGGGGTGCATCCGTGCTCCTACGTGATGCTGCCCAAGCAGACTCCTGGGAAGCGCTCTTGACACAGGAAACGAAAATCCTTATACAAGAGCACCTGCCTAGAGTAGCAGGCTCTTTGAAAGCTAAACAGTAAGATATCCTCTTTCCACGAATGTGGAAGGAGATGCCAGTGTAGAGAACACAGTCAAACCTCTCGTCAGGGCAAGGCACGCCTTCCCTGATCCCCAACTTAAGTGGAGAGTTTGATCCTGGCTCAGAGCGAACGCTGGCGGCGTGCTTAACAC
>WTHE01000679.1 GCA_011523315.1 Candidatus Binatota bacterium | reverse complement strand
GGGCTGGCCCCGGGCGCGTTCGGGATCTATGTCGGTACCGATCCCAACAAGGTCGACGAAGCCGTCGATGCGGCGCGTCACGAACTGAGACGGCTGTGCCAGCGGCCGGTTGACCCGGCCGAACTCGAACAGGCCAAGAAGTATCTGACCGGCAGCTATGAAATCTCCCTTCAGTCCAACGGCTCCCAGGCCGAAGAAATGGCGTTTAACGAACTCTACGGTCTGGGCTATGACAACGGGCGGCGGTATCTCAGAGCGCTGGACGCGGTGACCGAGGAAGACATACGGCGGGTGGCCCAGACGTACTTTGATGAGCACGCCGAGACCCTGGTCGTGGTGGGGAAGTAGGGCCGGGACGGAGCAATGGCGTGGAGCGCTGGCTGTGCCTGTCGGTCACGGTTCCGCACGAGGCGGTCGATGCAGTGTCAAACTTTCTGGCGGAGCGCGGATCGCTCGGAGTGATAGAGGGCGAGCATGACCCGGCCGCCCCTCAGTCTCCGACAACGACCGTCCGGGCCTTCTTCACAGCCGACAGCCCAGGCCCAGCCCTACGCTCGGCCCTGAGACGCTACCTGGATCAGCTCGCGCAGCTGTTTCCCCATCTTGATCTCTCCCAGCCGGTACGGCTGAGCACGCTTGGCAGTCGGGCCTGGCAGGACCGGTGGCGCGAACACTTTCAACCGCTTGAGGTCGGCTCACGTTTTGTGGTGCTCCCGCCCTGGGAGACAGCCCCAACTCGGACTCAGCGCGACTGTCTGGTCATCAATCCCAGCATGGCTTTTGGCACCGGTCACCACGCCACGACGCGGAGCTGTCTGGAGGCGGTTGAAGCGCTGTGTCTGGCCCACGGCGCACCGAGCCGGGCGCTCGACCTCGGGACCGGTTCGGGGATTCTCAGTATTGCGCTGGCCCGCCTCGGCTGCCCCGATATCTGGGCTCTGGACACCGACCCGGTCGCCCTGGACGAGGCGCGTAAGAATCTCGCCGCCAACCGTATCACCTCAGGCGTTCGACTGAGCGTACAGCCGCTCGAATCGCTGTCGCTGACCTTTCCACTCATTGTCGCCAACCTGTTTGCCCGCACGCTCATTGAGCTGGCCGCCCCCCTAACCCGAGCCACGATGCCGGGTGGCCACCTCATCCTGTCCGGGATTCAGACCCAGCAGGCCGCCGACGTGGACGCGGCGTTCCCGGCTCCGGTGTGGCGTGAGCAGTCCCGTCTTGTGGCCGACGAATGGGTCAGCCTGGTCCGCCAACGGGTGTAGCAGTCTTCGGACGATGAGACGGTTCTTCGTTCATTCCTCCGCCGTACACGCCTCCCAGGCCGTGCTGACCGGCCCGGAATACCACCACCTGCGCCACGTCGTGCGCCTCCAGGTCGGCGACCCACTGGCCCTGCGCGATGAGCGGGGTACCGAATATCACGGCACGCTCAGCCACTTCTCTGCCCAGACGGCCACCATTGCCATTCGATCTGTGGCTGCTGTGTCGCCCCCGTCTTTCGCTCTCACTCTGGCGCTGGGCCTGCTCAAGGGCGCCAAGCTGGACCTGGTGATTGAGAAAGTCACCGAACTCGGCGTGCACACCATCGTGCCCTTTTTTTCCGCTAATACGGTTGTCAGCCTGCCCCAGGACCGCCAGGCGCAGCGTCTGACCCGTTGGCGACGTATCGCCCAGAGCGCGGCAAAGCAGTCCGGCAGCCACCTGCCCCATATCACGCCACCCCACTCTTTCGCCCAACTCCTCGACACCGCGTCCGACTCAGAAACCAGGCTGCTGTTCTCCGAGCACGAGCAAACCCTCAGCCTCAGAGCCTTTGCCGATACCCACCGAACGCTGTCCAGCCTGTGGATTGTGATCGGCTCCGAGGGCGGTTTCACTCCCCAGGAAGTCGACCAGGCCCGGGCCGCCGGCTTTACGCCCGTCAGCCTCGGTCCGTCCATCCTGCGCGCCGAGACGGCCAGCATCGCCGCCGTCAGCCTGTGTCAGTATGTGTGGCGACAGTCCTCCTGACTCGGCAAGCGGCGCCCTCTTGCCTTTGCCGGGCCGAATGCCTAGGCTGCCAGCCTATCACTGCACTGGAGCACTGCCGTATGGGACGCTTTGCCTTTATCATGGACCCCATCCAAGACGTTCTGATCGACAAAGACACGACCTTTGTCTTTATGCTCGAAGCCCAGCGCCGCGGTCACGAGTTGGCCTATATCGAAATGGACGATCTTTTCATTGAGCGGACTCGGCCCATGGCCCGCACCCGGCGGATCGAACTGCGACGCGAAGCGGGCCGACACTTCAGCTTTCTCGGTCAGACGGTCGAGCCCCTGGGCGGTTTTGACGCGGTCTTCATGCGTAAAGACCCGCCGTTTGATATTGCCTATCTGCACGCCACCCAGCTGCTCGACCTGGCCCAGGACGAAGGTGCGGTCGTGCTCAACAATCCCGGCGGTCTGCGCGCCGCCAACGAAAAACTCTTCGCTCTCAACTTCTCCGCCGTCATTCCGCCGACCCTGGTGTCTCACGACGCCGAGCGTCTCAAAGCCTTTCTCGAAGAACTCGGCGGAGAGATGATTATGAGCACTGCCGTATGGGACGCTTTGCCTTTATCATGGACCCCATCCAAGACGTTCTGATCGACAAAGACACGACCTTTGTCTTTATGCTCGAAGCCCAGCGCCGCGGTCACGAGTTGGCCTATATCGAAATGGACGATCTTTTCATTGAGCGGACTCGGCCCATGGCCCGCACCCGGCGGATCGAACTGCGACGCGAAGCGGGCCGACACTTCAGCTTTCTCGGTCAGACGGTCGAGCCCCTGGGCGGTTTTGACGCGGTCTTCATGCGTAAAGACCCGCCGTTTGATATTGCCTATCTGCACGCCACCCAGCTGCTCGACCTGGCCCAGGACGAAGGTGCGGTCGTGCTCAACAATCCCGGCGGTCTGCGCGCCGCCAACGAAAAACTCTTCGCTCTCAACTTCTCCGCCGTCATTCCGCCGACCCTGGTGTCTCACGACGCCGAGCGTCTCAAAGCCTTTCTCGAAGAACTCGGCGGAGAGATGATTATCAAGCCCGTTGACGGCCACGGCGGGGCGGGCATTTTCTATGTGCAGCGGGGGGACCGCAACCTGAACTCGATCCTGGAAACGGCGACCAGACAGGGCCGCGAGCCGATCATCGCCCAGCAGTACCTGCCGGCCGTGCGGCAGGGCGATAAGCGTCTCATTGTGCTGAACGGCGAGCCCTTAGGCTGCACCCTGCGGGTTCCGCGCGCCGACGAACACCGGGGCAACATCCATGTCGGCGGCACCTGTGTCAAGGCGGATGTCACCGAGCGTGACCGCGAGATCTGCGCCCTCGTCGGGCCACGCCTGCGCCGTGAAGGGCTGTATTTTGTCGGCCTCGACATCATTGGCGAGTATCTGACCGAGGTCAATGTGACCAGCCCGACCGGCGTGCAGGAAATCGACCGGCTCGACCACGTGTGCCTCGAAGCCAAGGTCATTGACTTTGCCGAGCAGCAAGTTGAAGAGCGCCAGCGGCACGCCTGAGGCGGTCTTGACTCGGTCGGGCGCATTCAGTACAAAACCGGAACGCGCCAAGACACCCCGTGTCTCACGCGGCCAGCCAGTCCGCACATGGGCAGGTAGCTCAGTCGGTAGAGCAGAGGACTGAAAATCCTCGTGTCGACGGTTCGATTCCGCCCCTGCCCACACCACTTCTCCTCTCAAAAATTGATCTTTCTGAACGCTCTCAGGTGCTGATTGCAGTCTGTCTCAAGTCATATGACACCTGCCCAGCCGTCGTGCAGGCGCGCTTCCAGGCTCAACGGTGTGGCTCTGGGAATCGTTACCATACCTTGACGTCCATATGGCCCTTATCTAATCTAATGGACCTCTAGGACCATATGGATAGACTGGAGGTACGAGTGGACTTTCTTATGGAAGAACCTTTCGGGGCAGAAGCCGCGCGAGAGCTTTGCCGCATTCCCGGTATCTTCGAGCTTGGCCGTATCTACAGGCGCGAGCAGATCAGCACCACGCTCCAATCACGCTTCGTGGAACGTGGAGGAAACGAGCACACCTCGAAACACGCCGTCGCCACCGTCCTCAAAAAATGGTTGCGCCAGGACAGCAGTCCCTTTGAAAAGGTGTGTGACACACAGGGTCGAGAGATGCGTGGCCGGTACCGATTTATCGGTTACGACGACCAACGGGGAGCATTCGAGCGTCTTCGAGACACAGCACAGGGCGATAGCACCGAGGATTTACTGAAACCCGAACGTGAATATGGAGACGGACCATACGAAGTCTACGCCTGGTGTCTTCCACGGTATCGGAAAGGATATGGTGATCGTTGTCCGATAAAAATTGGTCGTGCGGGACCAGACGGGTTCAGGCGGAGATTGCGAGACTTTTGGGAGAATCTCCCCGAAAGACCGAGCTATCTGGTACGGATTGGTTGTCCTGACGAAGCGGAAGCGAGAAGGCGCGAGACTCTTTTACACGCCTGGTTTCAGACCCGCGGACAACGGATAGATGATGTGCCGGGTCATGCATGGTTCCTGGCCACTCCGAGTGAAATTGAGGATGCAATTCGTGCAATCATCGAACCAGCGATGGGCACGAACACGCCAGGGATCGAGGCTGAGATAGCCGATATATTCGAAGACATCCCTGTCAAAGACTGGGAAAGCCTGCCTGAAGACCTGACAGACAGACTCGACCATTATCTGTACGGCGATGAATCATGAAGACCGTATTCGTCGACACCGTTTACTGGATTGCCATAGTCCGGCCAAATGACCAGTGGAAAGATGCCGCGATAAAGGCGCGTGACGAATTGGGGCGGGTGCGTCTCGTCACCACGGATGAAGTGCTGACGGAATTCCTCGCGGCGCTTTCTAAGGGACGAGCGCGTCTGCGACTCGGGGCGGCAAAAACAGTCCGGGCAATCCTGTCGAATCCGAACGTCCGAGTTGTTCCGCAGTCCCGAGAATCCTTTCGCAAAGGGCTGGAGCGTTACGAGGCACGGAGTGACAAGGGATACAGCCTGCAAGACTGTATTTCCATGAATACCATGGAATCTCACTCCATCACCGAAATCCTGACGAATGATCGTCACTTCGAGCAGGAAGGGTTTAGCGTCCTCATGAAAGGCAACGGTTCGTAGTCCCGTATCTCCGCCCGTGCCAGCTTATGAGACGGTTCCCCATCGACCTGACGCAAGGGTGGCTCTCAAGGTCTGGTTGAAAGCGAGGTGTCTTGACCCTTTGCCGCTCAAGACAGGCCATAGATCTGCGCCACATTGTCTCCCAGCACCAGCCGCTGCTCCTGTGGCGACAGGGCGGCGATGGCCTGTCTGGTCTCCGCCAGCGCCTCAAGGCTGCCGTCCCAATGCGGAAAGTCCGAGGCCCACATGAACTTCTCCGCCCCATACTTGCCCACGATGTAGGCAATTG
>WTHE01000527.1 GCA_011523315.1 Candidatus Binatota bacterium | reverse complement strand
ACGCCGAGCCGCTCGGCGTGGGCCTGGAGGCTGTCCTGGGGCTGATGGTCGTAGCGGGCTTCGGTGTCGGACAGGACGAAGATCTGACCAAAATCGATCGGCGGCGGGTCGGCCAGGGCCTGTTCGATCATGGTCGCGCGGTATGCGGGGTTGCGCAGCTTGGCGACTTTTTCGTCCAGGCGCAGGTCGCGTAAGGCTCGCCAGGACGGCGCCCGATCAAACGGGGTGCGGTTCACAAAGCCGAACAACACGCCGATGCCACGGGTAGTCGACTGGGCCACGACCTTGGCGCCCCTGGCGTTGCTGGTGCTGATCTGGTCGAGCATGGCGGCAAACGCCTGCGGGTGGGGACGGCTCTGGGCCAGGCCGAAGGTCACCGGTCGGCCGGTCGCCAGGCTGACCTCGGTCATCCAATCGACTTCGCGTTTGAGGTCTTCGGGCTTGCCGCTGTCAATCCCCGGCGCGGCTTCGACCACGCCGCGCCCCAGCTTGCCCAGCGCGCTGGTGATACCCATCAATTCCTCGGAGGTGGCAAACGTGCCGGGCACCGGCTGGCCTTCCGGCGTGCGGTGCAGAATGGTGCGGGAGGTGGAAAAGCCCAGTGCCCCGCCGGCAATCGCCTCTTCAACAATATCCCGCATGCGGGCAATCGCCTCGGGGCCGGCCGGCTGGTTCTCCAGGCTCTCTTCGCCCATGGCCCAGTAGCGCACGGCGCAGTGGCCGACCAGACCGCCGACGTTGACGCCTTTTGGCAGGCTGTCGAGCGCCTGAAGATACTCGCCATACGTCTCCCAGGTCCACGGCATGCCGGTCATGATGCTCTCGGCCGGGATGTCCTCGACCGACTCCATCAGATGCGCCAGGTATTCCCGGTCTTTTGGGTGGCAGGGAGCGAAGGTCACCCCGCAGTTGCCCATCACGACCGAGGTCACGCCGTGCCAGCACGACGAGGACGCCACCGGGTCCCAGCTGATCTGGGCGTCCAGATGGGTATGGATATCAATGAAACCGGGCGTCACCAGATGCCCCTCGGCATCAATCGTCCGCTTTGCCGTAGCGCTGATGTTCCCGATTTCGGCAATCCGGTCGCCCTGCACGGCAACATCGGCCCGGTACGCCGGCTTGCCCGTCCCGTCAACAACGGTTCCGTTTTTGATCACAACATCGTAGGCCATGCTTTCCTCCTGGTTCTCAATCGGTGGGGATGCCCCGCCGGGGCGCCCCCACTGTGCGCGATCCGGTGTGGCGTGTCAACGATTCGCGTTGACTCTCCCCGCCAGCTCACGATACAAGAGAGCGGTTCTCATCATCGAATCTCCCAGCCTGTCCAAGGAAGATCACCAATGAAAAAAATTGCGCTGCTGGCTATCGTGGCCTGTTTTCTCCTGAGCGGGACAGCCTTCGCTCAGACCGGAAACGGCATGGCGCTGTTGGAAAACCCGGCGCCCGATTCGTACCAGAGCGGGATAGCGGTGATCTCCGGCTGGGCCTGTGATGCACGGGAGATTGTGATCGAGATTGACGACATGTCCTTCACCGCAGCCTACGGCACGATGCGCGGGGACACCCAGGAGATGTGTGGCGATACCGACAACGGTTTCAGCTTTCTGTGGAACTGGAACAACAGCGGAGATGGGGAGCATACCGTTCGTGCCTTGGCCGACGGCACCCCGTTCGGCGAGGCCACGGTGACCGTCACTACCTTTGGTGGGACGGAGTTTCTGCGTGATGCGCACGGCGTGTATTCCCTGACGAATTTCCCGACTACCGACGAGGAGACCCGTATCCAATGGGAGGAATCCCTCCAGAACTTTGTCATCCGGGACAATCCGACGACCTTCACCCGCGACTTCGTGCAAGCCGCGCTGGACCGCTATGATCGAGACGGGCGAGAGGCAACGGCGGCGTACTACAACTCCCAGGCCAGCGTCGAGGGGCAGTGGTATGTGTTCATCATCGATGAAAACGATCTGTTCATTGCCCATCCGATCATGCCCGAACTGATAGGCCAGGATATCAAAACTGTTGTTGGCTCGGACGGTTACGAGCTCGGGCGGGAGATCGCCATGGCAACCGAGGCCGGACACTGGATTCATTACCCGTGGCCCAACCCGGTCACTGGAGAGGAAGAGCCCAAGCACACCTGGGCTATCCGTCACGAGGGTCTCATCTTTGGGTCAGGCTACTACGAGTCGCTGACTGACGACGCTGCGCCTCTCCCGGTCGGCAACTCCCAGGTCGCTGGTGTAGCTGCCGTCCTGGAGAATCCTGCTCCGGGCTCGTTCCACAGCGGCGTGGCTGTTCTCTCCGGCTGGGCGTGTGAGGCGGAGGAGATTCTCATTCAAATCAACGATATGTCACTGACCGCCGCCTACGGCACGGTCCGCGGCGATACTCAGGCTGTCTGCGGCGATATCAACAACGGCTTCAGCCTGCTGTTGAACTGGAACATCCTCGGCGACGGAGTGCATACCGTCCGGGCTTTCCTTGACGGCACACTCTTCGCTCAGGTTCCGGTTACCGTCACCACCTTCGGAGTCGAGATGCTCGGGGATGAGGAAAAAGCGACCTTCACCCGGAACCTCGTGCAAGCCGCGCTGGACCGCTATGACCGGGAGGGACGTGAAGCGACGGTCGCCTACCACAACTCCCAGGCCAGCGTTGACGGAGAGTGGTATGTGTTCATCATCGACGAGAACGATCTCATTATCTCGCATCCGGTTCTGCCCGATCTCATAGGACAGGATATCAAAATCTTTGTCGGCTCTGACGGCTATGAGTTAGGTGAGGAGATCGCCAGGGCGACCCAGGCCGGACACTGGATCGACTACCTGTGGCCCAACCCAGTCACTGGGAAAGAGGAGCCCAAGCACTCATGGGCCATCCGTCACGACGGGCTCATCTTTGTGTCGGGGTACTACGGTCCGCCGAATCTTCAGGAATACGAACTGACGGACTTCCCCGGCGCTGGCGCGGCACTCAGCCTGCAATGGTCCCAACCCTTGCAGAACTTTGTGATTACGAGCGTGATGCCGTCGGAATAATGCGCGGACTAGGACAGCTCGGCCAAGAGCGTTCGGGCCTGTCCTATATCGCTACTCTCCCCGGCCGTATCACACCCGGCCAGACTGTCTTCCAACAGCTGTCGCGCCTCGGTTCGCCGTCCCCAGCTCTGCCACGCCCGGCTCAGACCCACGACCGCCCGCAGCTCCCACAGCCTGGCCTGCTGTCGGCGGGCAAGCGCAATCGCCCGCTGAAAACACTCCTCAACCAGAGGCCGGGTTCGCGAGTCGTGCCCGCTGCCGTTCGTGCCGTACCGCTCGCCCTCCCGGGCCAGCATAAGCTCGGCTTTGATTCGGTACAGCTCGGCCTCACAAAACCGCTCGTGCGTCGCCCCGACCAATGCCACAGCCTCGTCAACGGTCTGCAAGCCGTCGGCCAGCCGCCCGGCCGTGGCATACGCCTCGGCCAGGACCGCCAGATAATAGGGGCGCATGACCTGCGCTCCGGTCGCCCCCCAGTCGGCCAGCCCCCGGCGGATCTGCCCGATCCCGTCCGACCCCTGCCCCTGGCCGTCAGCCACCAGGATCGTCCCCAGGGCCAGCCAGTAGGCGAAGCCGTGTTCCTGCGACACCGCAATCGTCTCCTCGGCAAACGCCCGGGTGTCGTGTCCATCCCGGCACATATGCGACACAATGGCCGCACAGCCCAGCGCATAGGCCAGGCTGTGGGGATGGGCGAGCTGGCGGGCCAGGGCCACGGCTTGGCGGGCGCTATCGCGGGCCTGGTGCGGAAAACCGAGCAGGCACAGCGACAGCGCGGTATACGAGCGACACACCACCCCCGGATCCTGAACAAACCCGTCAGCCCGGCGCCGATGGGGATCGTACAGGGCCAGCCCTTGCTCGAAATGATCCCGCGCCCGGCCGAACTCGCCCAGATGAAAGTGCGTAATCCCCAGGGTGTTATGAGCCGAGAGCAGCAGGGTCGGCTCGTCCTGGCGCTCGGCCAGGGCCAGGAACTGCTCTCCCAAGCGGCGGGTGGTGTGGAACTCGCCTCGAATCAGGGCCACCGCGCTCAGCCCGCGCAGCGCCCGGAAGAGCTGACGGGTCTCGCCAATTGCCTCACACAGGCTGCGCGCCCGGCTGTAGGCTTCTTCCACTTCTGGAGCGGCATAGCCTTTGGTCATGGCCAGCGGCACGCTGAGGCTGAGCGACAGGGCGATTTCCTGTTGGACGCGGGGCTGATGGTCCGGTGGCGCAAAAGTGGACTCGGTCATCATCGTCCGCTTTCCTGTCGGGTCTTGCCGTTCGAGCAGGGACAGGCCGCGTGACAGATGGGCGATGGCCTCCTGGTAGGCGCAGCGTTGTAGGGCGTTATGGGCCGCCTGTTGCAGATAGGGAACGGCGCGGTCAAAGACCCGCGCCTGCTCAAAGTGCATGGCCAGTTCGGCCGCAATCTCCCCGGTCCGCTTGCCATACGCCTGCTCTTCCCGTTCTCCAATGGCGCGGTGGAGCTGGAGGCGGCGGCCGACCGGGATACGCCCGTACAAGACGTTCTGGTACAGCGAATGGATAAATCGATAACGGCCGGCCACGGTGCCGTCCGGCCATTCGGTCCAGCCATCGGCGGACAGGAATTTTCTCTGGCGAGCCAGGGCCTGACAGTGCTCCTCGGCCTGTATGGCTGTCCCATTCTTGAAATATGGGCCGTCGTGGCCCACGGTGCCGTCCAGAGCTGCGGCGGAAAACTCGACTCCGGCCACACTGGCCGTCTCGAGCAGCTGCTGCTGGTGTGGATTCAGGCGGTCGATTTGTTTCTCGATCATCTGCCGTAAACTGTCGGGCACCCAGTCCTGGCCATCATCCATACTCGCCAGGTCGAACAGCCGCGCTTGAACTTCCCAGCGGCCGTTGACCTCGCTCAGGGAGCCGTGGGCAACCAGATAATCCAGCAGATTGACCAGAAAGAGCGGATTCCCGTCCGTCTGCCGATGCAGCAACGCGGTCAGCCGGGCGTGGTCCGGGGCAGCCAGCGGGAAACGGTCGGCCAGATATTCCCCAACGGCCGACGCCGTCAGAAATGCCAGCGACAGGTCTCCACACTGGCGGTGCAGGCGCAGCTCTTGGCTGAGGGCGGCGAGCGGATGGGCGGCGTTCGAGATATCGGCCGGCCGGTAGGTCGTCAGCACCAACAGGCGGGCTGCCTCTTGCCGCTGGGCCAAGACCGACAGCAGGGCCAGGGTGGAGTGATCGCTCCATTGCAGGTCTTCAAGCACCAGGACCAGACACACCTCGGTGGTCAGGGCTTCCAGGGCTTTGACCATCTCGCGCAGCATCCGCTCGCGGGTGACGCCCTGAATGCGGCGCTGGAGGGCTTCGAGTTCGCCCGGCTCAAGCAGAGATGGCAGCTGCGCCAGCCAGCTCGGGGCGTGTTGGGCCAGGACGGCCATCAGACGCTGTCCGTCGGTCCGTCGAC
>WTHE01000127.1 GCA_011523315.1 Candidatus Binatota bacterium | reverse complement strand
GTCCAGGCCGAGATCGCCCGAATCCAGCGCATTTGGCTCCTTTTCACCCCGATTAGAACAAATTTGCCCCGCTGTAAGGCCCGTAGAGCGCCTGAAATCGCCTGAGGGTACCTGGGATACCTCCCGATTCAGCCAGCGCGCCTTGCCTCACGAGGCAGGGCATTCGGACAGCCCCCTCCCATCCGCGGCATCCAACTGCCGGCCGCCCCCCGTTCCACAGGTGCCAATGGCGTTCGAAACGCTGTATACCCAGGTGAACGCTTGCGCGCACAGAGGGCTGGCCGGTTGCCCTAAGAGTATATTGCCCCTGCCCTGATGTACAGTTTTCGAGCCTCTCTCTTGCCCTCGGAATCAGACACCCGGACCCACAGCCGGCTCCCGGACCGAATCCGACCGTAACGAGGGACCGCTCCTCAAGGAATCTTATGCAGAATGCTGCGATGGAACGACGCTATAGCCCGCCGGGACGCAGCGGATGTTGCCATCGAACGCCTGGAAATCGACCGAAGTAGGAGTCGGTCGAAACCATCGTGCAGCCGTGCTCGATCGCAATCGCCGCGTGCTGGGCGTATATCAGGACGTTTACGCCGGGAAGCAACATCCCGACTCACCGATCCCCGTGCCCGAACAGCGCTTCGTCATCCTGCGCGTCAAGCGCTCGCGGCCGGTCGAGATCGACGCCCGGACGGGCGCGAACGCCGCGCACGGTCACCGGCCGGAACGGCGGCGGCTCCGTCGGCTCACGCCGCTTCAGCGCCTCATCCAACGTCTTGGCGATAAAGGCGCTTACGCTCATGCCGCGGGCTGCGGCTGCGCGTCGCACCTGCTCTGCAAGCCGGGCGTCAAGCGAAATCGTGGTCCTCATGATGCAGAAGCATAACCGCTCTACATCAATGCATCAACGCCGGCGGGCAGGTCGCCGTCTTCAAACGATACCGCCCTGGGATGTCATTCATGTGTCGTCCAGCGCTTCCCTGTGGCAATATCGTGCCAATCTGTCTGTAAACGGCAGAATCGAGACCGTAGGGACCCGGCTTGGCGTATAATGGAGAGTAAGTCGTCAAGCGCGTGAACCGAAAGCGTTGTCGTCAGGGAACGGCGCCCTCAAAGGCTTCACAATCCCGACGTCGACGCGAAACGCCCCCCTGCTCTCTTCGTATGAGCTGTCGTGGCGAAACGGCCAACCCCAACCCCGCCTCTCGCCTGCGCCGCCGCGCCGGACCAGCCCAGGACCCCGGCCCATGACCGCTCCCCCGCCCCTGATCGCCATGCACAACGTGACCAGGACCTACCGCACCGGCCAGGCCGAGCTGCATGCCCTCAAAAAGGGACTGATATACATATTGCAACCAGCCGGAATTTTCAGCGCCGGCTCTTGTAGTTCTGAGAAGTGACGATTGTGCCCGAGAGGAGCAGAGCCGGAATCCAGCAGCAGACGGGCTCCACGATGGTTTCCCGTTTCATCGATTCTCTCCTTCTGCCCCAGGCGCAATGGATGCGTCGATAAGTATAGCAACTCCAGGTAGCGCCTTGAAGGCAATTCGCCATATTCTGCGTGATACATGGATCCCGAATCTCTGACGACGCCTCTTGTCTTCATGCACAAGAAATGCCGAGCGGGCAATATCCGCTCGGCATCTGCCTGACCACATGAAGAAACATCTCATCCAGATCATACTGATGCTCGCGGCTATAGCCGCTATGTTGGTCGTCGCCGAACAGATCGACAAAGACCCCCCAAATGACAATCAGCCATTGACATTCGTTGAACGAAGAATCTACGAGCTGGAGGCATCCTTTACCGATCATGTTCCCTGGAAATTCTTCTACGCGCCTATGTCAGAGAAAGACCGCCAAATTACAGTCGACCTTCTTGATCTCCGTGACCTCACGCTCAAAGCCCATGACGAACTTCAAGACCCCATCCACTGGATAGCCACTTGGTGTTACGACTGCATCCCATGGGCTGCAACACGAGGCCCCATCTGCTGGGCAGCCCTCTGGTGCTATGGATGCGCCTACCCAGATAAGATCGAGAATCCGCAAAAACCCGCTTGCTCAGAATGGAAATGGCGTATGTGCGCTTCCAAAGAAGTCTCCTGCAGCGAGTTGGCGCAACCTTGGAACTCGTAACAACCCACGCATACCTTTCTCGCCGCGCCGCGCCGCGCCAATCAGAGTCTTCGACCAGGCCGATGGTCTCAAGCTCTACCTGGTCGGCAACGGCAGTGTGCAGCAGGGGCCGCTCATCCCCCACATCCACGAGTTCGCCAGCTGGCCGCTCGGCATGCCGGTCGTCAAGGGAAATCGTGCTCCTCATCATGCAGCCCGACGGCTGTCGGCGTTCTCGATCTCGCGCCGTATACGGGCCCTGGCGGCCCCCATTTCAGAGCCAACAAATACCATTCAAGTCAACAGCTGCTCTGCACGCTGTCCGACGCGATGCGGTCTGCGTCTACTGTCTGGACGAAACTTTGCATTATGGTAACGTTAGCGTTACCGCACAAAAGCCCGCCAGCAGCAGGAGGTGTGAAAGATGCCGCTCACCCGTGACTTCAAAGAGACCGTACAGGTCCGCGCCGAACGCGACCCGGCATTCCGGGAAGGGTTGCTGAAGGAAGGCGTCGAGTGCCTGCTTGCAGGAGACGTGGATACGGGCAAGATCCTACTGCGTGACTACATCAACGCCACAATCGGGTTCGAGGAGCTGGGCTCCCTCACGCACAAGCCGCCCAAGAGTCTGATGCGCATGTTCGGACCGTCCGGCAATCCCCACGCCCGCAACCTGTTCGAGGTCATCAGTTGCATTCAGCGGCATGAGGGCGTGCAGCTGGAAGTGAAGGCTGTTCGCTAGTCGGCAGGCATGAGGGCCCCAGGCGCCGGCTCCGTCCTGCGCTTCGATGCCACCCGCCTCTTTCGGGGAAGAATAGGACGCCTGCAGGATGGGCGACACCCTGTCGCCGCCTGACATTCCCCCAAACGCGCCCAACGCCGGACTAGGCCGATACGCCTGAATCCGCCGCATTTGTCCCCTTTTGAGCCCGATTAGAACAGATTTTCCCCGCTGCAAGGCCCATAGAGCGCCTGAAACTGCCTGAGGGTACCTGGGATACCTTTGAGCCCATTCGGCACGCCCTGCGCCGCTGACGGCGAGACCGCACGCCGTTCGACAGCATTGCGCGATGTCTGATTCGCAATCTGTTCTTCTCCCGCGCGCAATGCCCGCCGTGCCTGCGCGGAATGCCGCGCGCTGCGGCCGACGGTCTCGACCGCCTCGCGCGCGCCGGCGCGCGCGGCGTATCCTCTCCCAGCGCCCGTACCGCGTGCGGCCCCCGCGCGTCAGCCACGCGCCGCAGCTTGATCCTGCAGACGACGGCGTGGAGGTCGCCCACCGCGCCGGAATCCGCGTCTGTCTCCCGCGCCGACTGCGTCTGCTGCTGGGTTGAAGCCATAACCGCTCACCTCCTGCTACCTCCACTTCCATCCCGCCCGCCTTTCCGCCGCGCGCTACGATCGCCCCCCTCTGCACTGCGACGCTCCCGATCCGCCGCGCGCGCCTCCACCCGAAATCCATGTCCCGCATCACCCTCACGGTGGCTCCTCAGGCCTGGCTGCCGGGTCGGATCGTCGTCTCAGCACAGGCAGACCGCTCCCAACACCTGGGATAGGGGGCAAAATGTCCCAGACCCCCCCGGCCATGTACGCGACCGGGCCCTGCCGTTCCGCCGGCTGGGCCTTCTCCCGCGCGTGCTCCAGCCACCGCTCCCTGTCAGGATCGGTCGGACGGTAGACGGGCGCCACAAAGCCGCCGTTAGCCTCGCGAAACGTCTTCCGCCCCACGATCCGCACATAGCCGCACCGCTTCATGTGAGCGAAATCGCGTACAATGGTCTTGCGGTCGCAGCCGTGATGATCGGCCAGCGTCTGCTGCAGTACGCTGACGGTTAGCCTCCCGCCTTTCCCCGGCTTCGCAATCGCCGACAGGATTCTGTGCGTTTCGCATTGGCGCCGGTTCAGGTGTGGATGGTCCCATGCGTCCGCCTTCGGCTTCGACGGCCCGGGCCTGCGCCACGCCTTCCATCCGTGCCGCTTGGCCAGCCAGAACAGGGTCGCCAGCGTACGCCCGCCATCAGGGTCGAATCCCCGCCACATGGCCGCGCACTCGCCGGCCCTGTAGCGGGCCGGGTCCGTTGCCGACCACTCGCGCCACAGCTCCAACCCGTCATCCACGCAGCCGTAATGCTCGCCGTGATGCAGCCCCATGCCAACGTGTAGCCAGTCATCGCGGGAGAGTTCAGCGCATCGAAGAAAGCCCAGGGCCGACCGCACCTGCGCCGTCTGGTCCGGCCCCGGCTTTTGCGCTGCCGGGCCCGGTCTGGCAACCTGGTTGATCGGCCAGCGCGACACATCGACCGGCTCGGCCTCCGACAGACCCTCAAGCGCCGCCAGGACCGCGTCCTCGTCCCACAGCACCGCGTAGCCCTTCGCACAGCGGATATCGCCCCCTGCCCAGCTGCTGTTGCCGACGGGCCGGTCACACCGGTAGTAGAGGTGAAGGCCGCCCGAGCGCGTAGGTGCCGCACACAACGGCGGCCCCAGCGAATCCTCCACCGCCTCGCGCCACCACCAGACGGGCTTCCCGCGGTCTGTGTCGACGTCCACCACCAGCAGCCCGGCCCGGCCCGGCACGTGCCCGAGCAGAAGATAGGGCTCGGAGCGCGCCGCCGCGACCTCCCCTGGAGACGCGGGACGTTTGAGCCAGCCGGCCTTCAATGGCTTCTTGTCTCTGGCATTGGCCACAACGTAGTGCAGGCCGCCTGCCTGCAGGTCGGCTACCGCAGCCGTATACGCGCCGCCCATACTTGCCCCCGTGGCCTACGGGCCGCAAGGCAGGCAAGCAGACAGCGCACCGCTATTCGATTGTGGTGAGTCTGTGGGTTGTCGTGCTTCATACAGAAGTTGTCCGTGTAGATAGCTGCCTGCCAAGCAGCTAAGGAATACTGCAAATCAGTGTATCACACTTCCCTGGAAACCACAAAAGCGCCTCTTCAGGCGCCTCTGGGCGTCGGTTGGCGGCCGACGTAAGTATTCCTACCAGAAAGGCGGACAACCTCCCTGGATTTCACCACGTATTATGCTCCGTGGCTGAGCCACACACGTCATATAACGCGTGACTATTCCAGTATACACGGGTTTGTTACGGAAAATCAAGTCTGAAAAACGCCCGGTTCCCTGTCCGTCCCCAATTCGTCCGCTACGGTCGCGGCAGTCAGTCACTTCCAGGCAAATTGGCATATTTTTGCCACAAAAAAAACCCTAAAAAACACGTCAATGACATGTTGAGACTGTATGATGAAAAGACAGCGTTTTCGAACAGGTTCGAGTCGGTCGCATGAGTCTGATTCACGACGAGAACAAAACAGGGCCGTCCCCCCGCAATTTGCGCAACAAGCCGGGTGGGGCCAACCGTCGAATTCAGGGCAACCCGTTGAACAGCGCCCCGCTACCCTCCCGCTCCCAGCCGGGAGGAA
>WTHE01000366.1:20457-24207 GCA_011523315.1 Candidatus Binatota bacterium | reverse complement strand
TAGAATGCCAGCTTCCCAAGCTGGACGTCGCCGGTTCAAGTCCGGTCGCCCGCTTCGTCTCTCTGACGCCGCAGCGACACACCTCTGGAACTTGCATGCCGCACAGCCCAACCTGCCCGACCTGCCGCCAAGCCGTTGCCTGGCAGGGCAATCCTTTTCGGCCCTTCTGCTCGGACCGCTGCCGGACGCTTGATCTCGGCGCCTGGGCCGACGAAGCCTATCGCATTCCGGGCGAGCCGGTCGAGCCTGAGGTCGAACCCGGTGAGCCGGGCGAGCGCCGTCCGCCCGACAAGCCCCACTAGCCCGCCATGCCGATACATCCCAGCGCGGTCGTCGATCCTCGGGCAGACATTCATCCCCAGGCTCACATCGGGCCGTATGTGGTGATTGACGGGCCGGTTCGGGTGGGAGCTGGAACCCGGGTTCTGGCCCATGCCGCTCTGTGCGGCTGGACCGACATTGGCGAGGAGAACGTGATTCACATGGGCGCGGTCATCGGCCATGAGCCGCAGGACCTGTCCTACGCCGGCCAGCAGACCTTTCTCAAGATCGGCCACCGGAATGTCTTTCGCGAGCACAGTCAGGTGCACCGGGGCACGGCCGAGGGCAGCACCACCCTGATCGGGGACGACAACTACCTGATGCAGAACGCCCATGTCGCCCATAATTGCCGGATCGGCAATCGGACGATTATTGCCGGGGGTGCGCTACTGGCCGGCTACGTGCAGGTCGCGGACCGTGCCTTCGTGTCCGGCAACTGCGTGGTCCACCAGTTTGTGCGGATCGGCACCCTGGCCCTGCTGCGGGGCTTGTCGCGGACCAGTCGCGACGTGCCGCCCTTCTGCATTATGGACGGCACCCACACGGTCAGAGGTCTCAACCGGGTCGGCCTGCGGCGGGCGGGTTTCAGCCCGGAACGGATCCGAGCTTTACACACCGCCTTTGGCCGCCTATTTCGGAAGAAAATCAACCTGAAACGAGAGACTGAGGCGCTGCGTCGAGAGCCTTGTACGCCCGACGTACTGGCCTTGCTCGACTTTATTCAGCAGTCCGAACGGGGGGTGTGTTTTGGTCCGCGCCAGGCGCGCCAGGACGGGTTGACTGGGGACTGAAAAGGCGGCGACCGGATTTGAACCGGTGAATGGCGGTTTTGCAGACCGCTCCCTTAACCACTTGGGTACGCCGCCACAGGCAAGGATGTTGGCGGCCAGCCTAGCCGGCCCGGCCCCGGATTGCAACACCGTCGGAGAGCGGGGCGTGCCTCTTCTCCCTTGACATCCGGGCAGCTGCCGCATAGGACAGACCACAGCCCACAAGCCCCGACTCACAACGCATATGATTGAACGCTATACCCGCCCGATCATGGGTCAGATTTGGTCGGAAGAGAACAAATTCGCCAAGTGGCTGGAGGTGGAGTTGCTGGCCTGTGAAGCCCTGGCCGAACACGGCCAGATTCCGCGCGCCGCAGCTGAAAAACTTCGCCAGCGAGCGGTCCTGAACCTGCCCCGCATGCGGGAGATTGAGGCCGAGGTCAAGCACGATGTGGTCGCTTTTGTGTCGTCCGTGGCCGAGCCGCTGGGTGAGGCCGGACGCTACCTGCACCTGGGCCTGACCTCGTCGGACGTGATCGACACCGCGTTTGCCGTCCAGCTGTGCGAGGCGACCGACCTCCTGCTGGCCGATGTCGAGTCCCTGCTGGCGATCCTCACACGTCTGGCCCGCGAACACGCCCAGACCTTGACGATTGGCCGGACCCACGGCGTCCACGCCGAGCCGATTACCTTTGGCCTCAAAGCCGCCCACTGGTATGCCGAGATGCAGCGCGGCCAGACCCGCCTGCGCCAGGCCCGCCAGGACATTGCCCACGGTAAAATCTCGGGCGCGGTCGGCACGTTTGCCAATATCGACCCGGAGATCGAAGCCTTTGTGTGCCGCCGGCTTGGGCTCCAGCCCGAGCCGATTTCCACTCAGATTGTGCCCCGCGACCGTCACGCGGCCTTCTTCTCGACCCTGGCCCTGATCGGCAGCTCGCTGGAACGGATTGCGACCGAGCTGCGCCATTTGCAGCGCACAGAAGTGCTGGAAGTCGAAGAGCCGTTCAGCCCCGGTCAGAAAGGCTCCTCGGCCATGCCCCACAAGCGGAACCCGTGGCAGCTGGAAAACGTGTGCGGCTCGGCCCGCCTGCTGCGGGGCTATGCCCTGTCGGCCTTTGAAAACATCCCCCTGTGGCATGAGCGCGATATCAGTCATTCGTCGGTCGAACGGGTCATTGGCCCGGATGCCACCATCCTGCTCGACTTCATGCTGGTACGGCTGAGCGGCATTCTGGACCGGCTGGTGGTCCATCCCGAGCGGATGCACGGCAACATGACGACCCTGGGTGAAATGATCTACTCCGAGCACGTCCTGCTGGCCCTGGTCCGCAAAGGCGTCAGCCGTGACGAGGCCTACCGCTGGGTGCAGCGCAACGCCATGCGGGTGTGGGAGACGGGCGCCTCGTTTGCCGCTGCGGTGCGCCAGGACCCGGACATCTGCGGCCTGCTTGAGCCGGCCGAGATTGATCGGCTGTTTGATGCCCGCCACGCCCTGCGCCACACCCAGACCATTATCGAACGCGCCCTGATGGGGAATCGTGATGACCGCGAGCCGCAAAAGGAGAGCACACTTCCCCGTTGAGCCACGCCCAGGCGACCCCCATGCTGTTGGCAAAAGTCTACGTGACCCCCAAAAAAGCCATTCTCGACCCCCAGGGCAAGGCGGTGGCGGCCTCGCTGCACGCCCTCGACTATACCGAAGTCAGCGACGTGCGGATGGGCAAGTACCTGGAGATTCGCCTCCACGGCCTGGCCGCAGATCAGGCCCGGCAGCGGGTCGAAGAGATGTGTCAGCGGCTGTTGGCCAACCAGATCATTGAGGACTTTCGCTTTGAGCTGGTTGAGCAAAGTGAACGATGATCTCTTCTCGCTTAACAGATCAGGTCATCATCGTTCACTTTGGAGGTAGCGGGCGATGAAGTGGGGGGTAGTCACCTTTCCCGGCTCGAACGACGACCGCGACGCGGTCTACTGCCTGGAGACGGTTCTGGACCAAGCGGTCGTCCGGCTGTGGCATAAGGACGCCGCGCTGCACGGCGTGGACGCGATTGTCCTGCCCGGCGGCTTCTCCTACGGCGATTATCTGCGCTGCGGCGCCTTGGCCCGCTTTTCCCCGGTCATGCAGAGTGTTATCGCCTTTGCCGAGGCGGGCGGGCCGGTGCTGGGCATGTGTAACGGCTTTCAGATTCTGTGCGAGTCAGGGCTGCTGCCCGGCGCCCTGGTCCGCAACCAGTCGCTGCTGTTCATCAACGACTGGGTCTGGGTGCGGGTGGACAATGCCCGCACTGCGTTTACCTCCACGTGTCGGGCCGGCCAGACCCTGCGCCTGCCGATCAAACACGGCGAGGGCTGCTATGTTGCCGACGCACCGACCCTGCGAGCGCTCGAAGACAACGGCCAGGTCGTGTTTCGCTACGCCACCCGGGAGGGTGCGGTCGAGACCGACGCCAACCCCAACGGCTCGCTCAACAATATCGCCGGGATCACCAACCCGGGAGGCAATGTCGTCGGCCTGATGCCCCACCCCGAGCACGCCGTTGAGGCGCTGCTGGGCGGACAAGACGGGCGCCGGCTGTTCGCCGGCGTGTGGGAGAGTTGTTAGTGGTCAGTGGCTAGTGGCTAGTGGTCAGTTCTGAACACTCAAAACTCAACACTC
>WTHE01000366.1:0-20357 GCA_011523315.1 Candidatus Binatota bacterium | reverse complement strand
GTGGTCAGTGGCTAGTGGCTAGTGGTCAGTTCTGAACACTCAAAACTCAACACTCATCAGCATGGCACCCCCCAGCCCGACCGTTACGCTCCAGCTCGCCCAGGACCACGGCCTGACCGCAGCCGAATACGGACGCATTATCCAGCTGTTGGGCCGCACCCCGAGCTTTGAGGAGCTGGGGGTCTTTTCGGTCATGTGGTCTGAGCACTGCAGCTATAAAAGCTCGCGGCGCCTGCTGGCCCAGCTGCCGACCACGGGTCCGGCCATTCTCCAGGGTCCGGGCGAAAACGCGGGCATTGTCGATATCGGCGACGGGCTGGCCGTGGTGTTCAAGATCGAGAGCCACAATCATCCCTCGTTCATCGAACCCTACCACGGCGCGGCCACCGGCGTGGGCGGCATTCTGCGCGATGTATTTACCATGGGTGCCCGGCCGATCGCCTCGCTCAACTCGCTGCGCTTTGGCGCGCCCGACCACCCGCGCACCCCCTACCTGCTCAGGGGCGTGGTGGCCGGCATCGGCGGTTACGGCAACAGCGTCGGTGTACCGACGGTCGGCGGCGAGGTGTACTTCGACCCCGGCTATAACGGCAATATCCTGGTCAACGCTTTCAGCCTGGGGGTGGTCAGGACCGACCGGATTTTTCGGGCTCGGGCGGCCGGTGCGGGCAACCCCGTCATCTACGTTGGCTCGCGCACCGGCCGGGACGGCATTCATGGCGCCAGCCTGCTCGCCTCGCGCGAATTTGACGCCCGCTCGGAAGAACTCCGGCCGGCCGTGCAGGTCGGCGATCCGTTTACCGAAAACCTGCTGATTGAGGCCTGCCTGGAGCTGATGCAGCGTGATCTCATCGTGGCCATCCAAGACATGGGGGCGGCCGGCCTGACCAGCTCATCGGTCGAGATGGCCGGCCGGGGGGGAACCGGCTTTGTGCTGAATCTCGACGCCGTACCCACCCGCGAGGACGGCATCAGCGCCTATGAACTGCTGCTGTCGGAGTCCCAGGAACGGATGCTGCTGGTGGCCAAGGCGGGCTGTGAAGACGCAGTCCGAGCGCTGTTCTCGCGCTGGGATCTGCCCGCCGTGGTGGTCGGCCGGGTCACCGACGACGGCCTGTTTCGGGCTGCCTGGCAGGGCCGAGAGGTGGTCCGCCTTCCGGTCTCGGCGCTGACCGATGCGGCCCCGGCCTACGAGCGCCCGGCCCGCAGGCCGGACGACCTCGACCAGCGCCAATCCCTCGACCTGACCAGCCTGCCCCTGCCCGGCGATTACAACACCGTCCTGCTGCGGCTGCTGACTTCGCCCAATCTGGCCAGTAAGGAATGGGTGTATCGGCAGTACGACAGCCTGGTCAGCGGCAACACGGTTGTCCAACCCGGCTCGGACGCGGCCGTGCTGCGGATCAAGGGCACCACGACCGGGGTCGGCCTGAGCGTGGACTGCAACAGCCGCTACTGCGCCCAGGACCCGTATCGCGGCGCGCTGATCGTCGTGGCCGAGAGCGCGCGCAACCTGGCCGTCAGCGGCGCACGGCCGCTGGCCGTGTCCGACTGTCTGAATTTCGGTAACCCGGAAAAACCCGAGGTCATGTGGCAGTTCCAACAGGCCATTGCCGGCATGCGCGACGCGTGTCAGGCGCTCGGCCTGGCCGTTGTCAGCGGGAACGTCAGCTTTTATAACGAAACCGAGGGCCGGGCGATTCCGCCCACGCCGACCGTGGCCATGGTCGGCCTGCTGACGGATGTCGGCCGACGACTGACCCAGTGGTTCAAGCGGCCGGGCGATGTGATCGTCCTGGTGGGCGAGACTTTGGAAGAGTTGGGCGCCAGCGAGTATCTGGCCGTGATGCATGACCGGGTGGCCGGCCGGCCGCCGCAGCTGGACCTGGAGCGCGAAAAACGCCTCCACCGGCTGTGCCTCGACGCCAGCGCCGAAGACCTGCTGTCTTCGGCCCACGATGTTGCCGAGGGCGGTCTGGCCGTGGCCCTGGCCGAGGCGTGCATCAGCGGTCCGACCGCGCTCGGGGCTCAGGTACGTCTGGTCGGCGCCGGGCGGCCCGACGCCCAGCTGTTTGGCGAAAGCCAGTCCCGGGTGCTAGTCTCATTACCTGAGGCCAAGCTGGCCCGGCTCCAGACCCTGGCCGGGGCGGCCGACCTGCCGTGCATTGTGCTGGGCCGGGTCGGCGGAAGCGTTTTGGAGTTGAAGGTGGACGAGGCTGAGCAATCGAGCGAGACGCGAGCAGCGTCCACCCCTGCCGGCGGCATACGCCTGCCGGTCACCCGGCTCGCCCACGAGTGGCGGACCGCCCTGGCCCGGCAGCTGGGGCTGTGAAGCGGACGGCCGAAATGGAGAATCGTGATGGCCGTGAGCCTCAAAAGGCAACCACGATTCCCCATCAAGGAGGTTCCATGCTGGACACACACGACCGATCCGACCGGTTCCATGAAGAGTGTGGCGTGGTCGGCATCTATGGTCACCCGGACGCGGCCAATCTGGCCTACCTGTCGCTGTACGCCCTGCAACACCGGGGCCAGGAATCGGCCGGGATCGTGTCGTCCAACGGCCAGGCCCTGCTTGCCCATCGCGGCCTCGGCCTGGTCGCCGATATTTTTGATGAACGCCAGATCCGACGCCTGGAGGGCACCAGCGCCATCGGCCACAACCGCTACTCTACGGCCGGCTCGACGGTTCTCAGGAATACCCAGCCCCTGGTCGCCCGCTATACCTACGGTTCGCTGGCGGTCGGGCATAACGGCAATCTGGTCAACGCCGACGAGCTACGCCTGCGGCTGGAACATCAGGGCTCGATCTTTCAGTCCACGGTCGATACCGAGGTCATCCTGCACCTGATTGCCGGCGCCCAGGCCCCGACCCTGATCGACCGGATCATCGAAGCTCTGGCTCAGCTGCGCGGGGCCTACTCGCTGGTGTTTCTGACCGAGAACGCCATGGTGGCCGCCCGCGATCCCTACGGCTTTCGTCCGCTGGTGGTGGGCCGGATTCAGGACGGGGACCGGCAGACCACGGTCGTCGCCTCGGAAACCTGCGCCTTTGACCTGATCGGCGCCCGCTATGAACGGGAGCTTGAGCCGGGCGAGGTGGTCTTGTGTACGTCGCAGGGCTTGCAGTCGTACAAGCCTTTCCCGCGTGAGCCGCTGTCGCGGTGCGTGTTCGAGTATATCTACTTCTCGCGGCCCGATAGCAAGCTGTACGGCAAGAGCGTCTACCAGGTCCGCCAGGCATTTGGTCGCCAGCTGGCCCGCGAGGCCCCGGTCGAGGCCGATATCGTCATCCCCGTCCCCGACTCCGGGGTACCGCCGGCGCTCGGCTATGCCCAGCAGGCGGACCTGCCGTTCGAGATGGGCTTGATCCGCAACCACTATGTCGGCCGCACCTTTATCGAGCCCCGCGACGCCATCCGCCACTTTGGCGTCAAGATCAAGCTCAACGCCCAGGCCGACGTGCTGCGCGGCAAGCGGATCGTGGTGGTTGACGACTCGATTGTCAGGGGCACGACCAGCCGCAAGATCATCACCATGATCCGCAGCGCCGGCGCGCGTGAGATCCATATGCGGATCAGCTCCCCGCCGACGGTCGGCCCGTGCTACTACGGCGTTGATACGCCCAAGCGGCGCGAGCTGATCGCCGCCAATCAGGACGTTGAGGCCATTCGGCGCTATATCACGGCCGACAGCCTGTCGTATCTGAGTCAGGCCGGCCTGTACGTGGCCCTCCAACAGTCCCAGGCCGGTTTCTGTGACGCCTGCTTTACCGACCGCTACCCGGTTCCGCTCGGCGAGCGTCCCAAGGGCAGTCAGCTGGCCCTGTTTGAGCTGGACCGCTGAGAGGCTGGAGAGCTATGGGACCACGCGCGTGTCCTGCCCCGCGCCGTCATGTGGGGCGTCGAGGCGCACGACCGTATCCCGCTGCCAGGCGTGGTCGGCGGTGTGCGGATAATCCAAGGTGGCGTGCAAGCCGCGGCTCTCACAGCGCAGCCGGGCGCAGCGGATAATCAGCTCGGCCACGGTGGCCAGGTTGCGCAGCTCCAGCACATCGCCGGTCACCAGGAAGTTCCAGTAGTAGTCCCGAATCTCGTCCTGAATCAGGTCAATCCGGCGCTGGGCGCGGGCCAGACGACGGTCGCTACGCACGATGCCGACGTAGTTCCACATCAGGCGGCGGATTTCCTCCCAGGTCTGGGTCACCACGACCATCTCATCGCTATCGACCGCCCGACCCGGGTTCCAGTCGGCAAAGGCCGGGCTCGGCTGACGGTCGGTGGCCAGAAAGCCGTGGGCGTGGACAAACACCCGGTGGGCAAACACCACGGCTTCGAGCAGCGAGTTGGACGCCAGCCGGTTGGCCCCGTGCAGACCCGACATGCTGACCTCGCCGGCCGCGTACAGACGCCGGATGGCGGTCGCGCCGTGCAGGTCGATGACCACCCCGCCACACATATAGTGGGCCGCAGGGACGACCGGAATCGGCTCGCGGGTCAGGTCAATCCCGTACTCCAGACAGCGTTGGGAGATGACCGGAAAACGCTGGCGCAGAAAATCCGCGCTACGGTGGCTGATATCGAGGAAGACCGACGCAAAGCCGTGCGTCTTCATCTCGCGGTCAATCGCCCGCGCCACCACGTCGCGGGGCGCCAACTCGGCCCGCTCATCATATTCGGCCATGAAAGCCGTGCCGTCCGGGCGGCACAGCACCGCCCCCTCGCCGCGCAGGGCTTCGGAAATCAGAAACGACTTGGCCTGGGGATGAAACAGACAGGTCGGGTGAAACTGAAAAAATTCGAGGTTGGCGACCGGCGCGCCAGCCCGATAGGCCATCGCCACCCCGTCGCCGGTCGCCACATCGGGATTGCTGGTGTACAGGTAGACCTTGCCCGCCCCGCCGGTGCACAGCACGGTGACCCGGGCGGTAAAGGTCGTGACCTGATTGGTTTCCAGGTCGAGCACATAGGCTCCCCAGCACTCCGTGCCGGCCGGTCCGCCCGTGGTCAGCAGATCGACCCCCATGTGGTTCTCAAGAATGCGGATATTGGGCTGGCCACGGACGGCGTCGACCAGGGCTCGGATAATTTCCTGACCGGTGGCATCGGCCGCGTGCAGGATGCGCCGGTACGAATGGCCGCCCTCAAGGCCCAGGTCGTACTCCTCGCCGCTCCGGCGCGAAAAGTTGGTGCCCAGCGCAATCAGTTCCCGAATCCGCTCCGGTCCCTCGCGGACAACGGTCTCGACCACCTGGGGATGACACATCCCGACCCCGGCTTTGAGGGTATCGCGGGTGTGAGCCTCAAAGGAATCGTCGGCGCTCCAGACCGAGGCGATGCCGCCCTGGGCGTAGGCGCTGTTGCTCTCCGGGAGACGGTCTTTGGTGACAATCGTGACCGAGCTGTGGACGGCCGCCTTGAGGGCCAGACTGAGGCCGGCGATGCCGCTGCCGATGATCAGATAGTCGGTGGTATCCATGGGCCGGCCCATTGCTGACATGTCGATACTGCGGAGTCAAGGCGGGCGGGCAGCCCGGCGGTGGAGACAGGAATTTGACCTGGGACACAAAATTGCTTATGTGGGGGGCTGTTATGCCGTCGGTGTCACACCTGCCCAACCTGCTGAGCCTGTTTCGCATCGCCCTGATCCCATTGCTGATGTACTATCTGACCGACCCCGGACCGAGCGCCGGGGTGTGGGCGTTTTGGATTTTTTTTGTGGCCAGCTGGACCGACTATTTTGACGGCTATATAGCCCGTCTCCAGGGTCGGACCAGCACCCTGGGCAAGCTGCTCGACCCCCTGGCCGACAAGCTGCTGATGACGGCCGCCCTGATCATGCTGCTCAGCCTCGACCGTTTTCCACGGGTTCCGGCCTGGCTGGTCGTGCTGCTGATCGGACGCGAGATTGCGGTCACCGGGCTACGCGGTATTGCGGCCGGCGCGGGGGTGATTGTTGAGGCCGAAGCGCTCGGCAAGTATAAAACCCTGTGTCAGATCTTTGCCGTGCACAGCCTGATCCTGCACTACACCTATTGGCACATCAATTTTCATCTGACCGGGATGTATTTTCTGTGGCTGTCGGTCGTGTTCAGCCTGTGGTCCGGGGTTGACTACCATCTCAAAGTCATCCGCCAGCTGTCGGCCGGTCGTTCGGCGTCGCACAATGGGCAAGACCGGCAGGCCCAGCAAGACCAGCAAGACCAGCAAGACCAGCAAGACCAGCAAGACCGGCAGGACGGACAGGACCGGGACACTGCCCGCACCAACGGGCGGGACGCCACGGTCAGCCACTGAGCCAGCCCGGCGCTGAGAGAACGGCATGCGGGTTCTAGTCACCGGAGCGGCCGGTTTTATCGGTTTTCATGTTGCGACCCGGCTGCTCGCCCGTGGGGATGCGGTCATCGGCCTGGACAATCTCAACACCTACTACGATGTGGGGCTGAAACACGCCCGGCTGGCCCGGCTCAGCCGGGAGGCCGGTTTCAGCTTCCATAAACTCGATCTGACCGACCGGACGGGCATGGCCGACCTCTTTCGACGCCACCGGCCGGAGCGGGTCATCCACCTGGCCGCCCAGGCCGGCGTCCGCCACTCGCTGACCGACCCGCACGCCTATGTCGAGAGCAACCTGGTCGGCTTTCTGAACGTGGTCGAGGGCTGTCGGGCGATCCGGACCGCCCATCTGGTGTACGCCTCGAGCAGCTCGGTGTACGGGGCGAACACCACGCTGCCGTTTTCGGTCCACCACAATGTCGATCATCCGGTCTCGCTGTACGCGGCGTCCAAAAAGGCCAACGAGCTGATGGCCCATACCTACAGCCACCTGTACGGCCTGCCGACGACCGGCCTGCGATTTTTTACGGTCTACGGTCCGTGGGGGCGGCCGGATATGGCCCCCTTCGTGTTTACCCGCGCCATTCTGGCCGGCGAGCCCATAGCGGTCTTCAACAACGGCCGAATGCGCCGCGATTTCACCTACATCGACGATATCGTCGAAGGCGTGGTCCGTGTGCTGGACAGCGTCGCGCGGCCGAACCCGGACTGGTCCGGTCAGACGCCCGCCCCGGGCAGCAGCGCGGCGCCCTACCGCCTGTATAACATCGGCAACACTCAGCCGGTCGAACTGCTCGACTTTATTGCCGTCCTGGAGGAATGCCTGGGTCGCCCGGCCAAAAAGGACTTCCAGCCGCTCCAGGCCGGCGACGTGCCGGAGACCTGCGCCGACGTGGACGACCTGGTCCAGGCCGTCGGCTTTCGGCCGAGCACGCCGCTGCGCGAGGGCATTGCCCGATTCGTGGAATGGTACCGGGCCTATTACCGGTGTTAGGGCTCAGACCTGATCCGGCGTCAGGGTGGTAAGGGCCAGGGCGTGAATCGCCCCACCCATCTCGTCGGCCAGCGCCGCATAGACCAGGCGGTGCCGCTGGACCCGGTTTTTTCCGCTGAACAGCGGCGACACGATACGCACCCGGTAGTGTCCCCCGCCCGAGGCCGCCCCGGCATGGCCGGCGTGCAGGGCGCTCTCGTCTTCAACCGTGATGTCCAGGGCTTCGAGGCGGAGACGGAGCACCTGTTCGATTTTCTGCGCAGTATTCATTGGCTCAGGTATTCTGGCGACCCTTGGTCGAAGGAAAAGCCGGGCTGCGGCGCTCCTGCAGGGAGGCCAGGCCCTCGCCCACATCTTTGCCAAAGAAACCCAGCATCTCCAGGGCCAGCGAGTAGTCGAACGAGGTGGCGGCGGCGTTGCGCAGCCACTGGTTGAGGGACAGCTTGGTCCAGCGGATCGCCTGCTGGGCGCCGTTGGCCAGCTTGGTGGCGACCTCCATGGCCTTTGGCATCAGCTCGTCGTGGGGCACGACCATGCTGATCAGGCCGATCCGCTCGGCCTCGGTGGCGTCCAGCATGTCGCAGGTCAGGAGGTAGTACTTGGCCTTGGCCATACCGACCAGCAGGGGCCAGATCGCGGCCGCATGATCGCCGGCCGCCACGCCCAGCCGGGTGTGGCCATCGGTAAACTTGGCCTTTTCCGAGGCAATGCTGATGTCGGCCATCAGCGCCACCGCCAGCCCGGCGCCGACCGCCACGCCGTTAATGGCCGAAATGATCGGCTTGTTGCAGTTGATCATGTTGTGGACGATGTCGCGCGCCTCTTTCATCGTCTGCGACACCACGTCGAGGTTGTCTATGGATTTCTCAACAACCTCGAAATCTCCGCCGGCCGAGAAGGCGCGCCCGGCGCCGGTAATGACGGCCACCCGGATGTCATCGTCCTCGGCAATATCGAGCCACACCTTGCTCAGCTCGTAGTGCAAACGGAAGTTTGTCGAGTTCAGCGTCTCGGGGCGGTTGATGGTCAGCATGGCAATGCCGTCCTTGATCTCGATCACCAGATGCTCGTATTTGCTGTAGTCCATGCTCCTGTCTCCTTTCGGTCGAAGATAGCGGTAGACCGGTCCCGGTTGTGTCAGAGTGCCGCTCTGCCTAGTGCGCCTCGGCCCAGCTGCGTCCCTGCCCGATCTCCACCTCGAGCGGCACCTCAAGCGCCGCCACCCCTTCCATGACTTCGCGGACGTGGCGGGTCACGGTCTGGAGTTCCTGCTCTGGCACCTCGAACAGCAGTTCGTCGTGCACCTGCAACAGCATGCGGGTGGCCAAGCCGTGCTCATGCAGCCGGCGGTCAATGGCCACCATGGCGATCTTGATCAGGTCGGCGGCCGTGCCCTGAATCGGGGTGTTGATGGCGACCCGTTCGGCGGCACTGACGACCTGACGGTTGGTGCTGCGCAGGTCCGGCACATAGCGTCGTCGGCCGTGCAGGGTGGTCACATAGCCCCGCTCTCGGGCGCTGTCCAGCACGCCGTCCATATAGCCCTTGATCCCGTGGTAGCGGGCAAAATACTGATCGATATAGCCCTGGGCGGTTTTGAACGGAATGCCCAGCGAGCGGCCCAGACGGTGGGCGCCCATGCCGTAGATAATCCCGAAATTGATCGTCTTGGCCTGACGCCGCTGATCCGGGCTGACCGTTTCAGTCCCAAACAGCTCGGTCGCCGTCCGGGCGTGCACGTCCTGGCCGCGGCGAAACGATTCGACCAGGACCGGGTCGCGGCTCAGGTGGGCCAGCAGCCGCAGCTCAATCTGCGAGTAGTCGGCCGACACCAGCAGGTGGCCCGGCGTCGGCACAAAAGCGGCCCGGATACGGCGGCCCTCTTCGCTCCGAATCGGGATGTTCTGCAGATTCGGATTGCTGGAAGACAGGCGTCCGGTGGCCGTGACGGTCTGGTTGAAGGAGGTGTGAAGCCGCCCGGTATCGGGTCGCATCAGCTTGGGCAGGGCATCCACATAGGTGCTCTGCAGCTTGGCAAAGCCGCGGTAGGACAGGATCCTGGCCGGCAGCGGATAGCGCTCGGCCAGCCCCTCCAGGACCGAAGAGTCGGTCGAGGAGCCGGTCTTGGTTTTTTTGCCGCGCGGCAGGCCGAGCTTGTCAAACAGAATGCGCTGGAGCTGCTGGGGCGAGGCGATGTTGAACTCCTCACCGGCCAGCTCGTAGATGTCGTGTTCGAGCCGGCTGCGGTGCTGGCTGAACTCGGCCGACAGTCCGGCCAGAAAATCGCGGTCGACCAGGATACCAGCCAGCTCCATGCGGGCCAGGACCAGGGCCAGGGGCAGCTCAACCTCGGAGAACAGCTCGCCCATGTCCTCGTCGTCGAGGCGCGGGAACAGGCGCTGGGCCAGACGCAGGGTGATATCGGCGTCTTCGCCCGAATAGCCGGCCGCCGCCTCGACCGCCACCTCGGCAAAGCCCTTTTTGGCCCCGTCGGTCACTTCCTCATAGCTGGTCATGCTGTAGTGCAGATGTTCCCAGGCCAGATCGTTCAGATTATGCCGGGTGGCGGGATCGAGCAGATACGAGGCCAGCATGGTGTCGCCGGCCAGCCGTCCGGGCCACAGCTCGTATTTGGCCAGAACCAGAATGTCGTATTTGAGGTTCTGGCCGATGAGCGACAGCGACGCGTCCTCAAACAGGCTGCGCAGGGCGGCCAGCACGGTCTGGCGCGGCAGCTGGGCCTCGGCGCCTGCGGCCGTATGGCCGACCGGCACATACCAGGCGTGTTCCTCGCGGACCGACAGGGCGACCCCGACCAGCTCGGCATCGAGCGGATTGAGGGCGGTCGTCTCGGTATCCAGGCAGTAGGTCTTGGCCGCCCGGATCTGGTCGAGCACGTGTTGCAATTGGTCGGCGGTGCGGACGACTTCGTAGCGTCCGGTCTTGGCCGCCTCGTCATCCAGGGAAAATTCCCAGCCGGCGTCCAGGTCGTCCAGCAAGCGGCGAAACTCAAACTCGCCGAACAGCTCCCGCAGCCGGTCAATGTCGGGCTCCTGGCAGACCAGGCTGTCCAGCTCGACCTCAAGCGGCACCTCGCGGCACAGGGTCGCCAGTTCCTTGGACAGACGGGCCAACTCGCTATTGTCGCGGATCCTGTGGCCCAGCTTGCCCTTGATGGCATCACTGTGTCTGAGGACGTTTTCGAGGTCGTGCCACTCGGCGATGAGTTTCATGGCCGTCTTTGGACCCACCCCGGGAATCCCCGGGATGTTGTCGGTCGAGTCGCCCATCAGGGCCTGGACCTCAACTACCCGTCCGGGCTCGACGCCGAACTTGGCCCGCACCTCTTCAATCCCGATGATCTTGTTTTTCATGGTGTCGAGCATCGTCACCCGCTCGGACACCAGCTGCATCAGGTCCTTATCGCCGGACACCAGGACGACCTCGGCCCCGTCGCGGTCCCAGCGGCCGGCCAGGGTGGCCAGAATGTCGTCGGCCTCATAGCCGGCCAGCTCAATGGCCGGAATGCGGTAGGCCGCGACGACCTCTTTGATGCGCGGGATTTGCTGCCGCAGCGCGTCAGGCATGGACTGCCGGTTGGCCTTGTACTCGCTGTAGCGCTCGTGGCGGAAGGTCTTGCCCGGCGCGTCAAAGATGATCGCCAGATGGCTCGGCTGATAGGTGTCCTGAACCCTTTGGAGCATGTTCACAAAGCCGAAGATGGCATTGGTCGGAAAGCCGCTGGCGGTGCTCAGCTCGCGCACGGCGTAGAAGGCGCGGTAGATGTAGGACTGGCCGTCGATCAGAAAAATCCGCATGGGTTCGTCTGCCACCGGGGACACAGGAGAACGCTGACGCCCCCCTTTGTGGCAGGACGCTCGCCCAGCGTCAAGCGAGCCGGCTCGCAAGTGGCCCTAAAAAGAAGGGGACCGCAGGCGAACAAACGCCCTCTCTTGCTCTTGACACGTTTCGTTTTTGCCTGGAAGGCGCGTCCAGCATCTGGCATGGCTCTTTCGTATCGCGCAATTTTGTGCGACATACAGTTCGCAAACCCATGAACGGGCGTGAATTTATAGCAAAGATAAGAAGACTGGCTCGCAGAAACAATATCGCGGTCAGGTTTGATCGAACGAGAGGGAAAGGCAGTCACGGCACCTTATATTACGGTGACCACCACACCGTGCTGAAAGACCGCAGAAAGCCCCTCAAAACCGGCACACTGCACGGCATGTGCAAACAACTCGGGATTGACCCGGACGACCTGTAGGGAGACCTGCTCGTGACAACCCGATACAGCTACCCCATCGACCTGCACGATGAACGTGAAGGCGGCTTTTCGGTCACCTTCCCTGACTTTGACGAGGCGTTTACCGATGGCGACACCGTGGCCGAGGCAGTCACGGAAGCTGCGGACTGCCTTGAGGAAGCTCTGGCGGGTCGCATCGCGCGGCGGGAGGGTATTCCAAGGCCGAGTCCAGCCAAGGGCCGTCCCACAGTGGTTCCCGGTGCGATTTTGGCCGCTAAGGTAGCGCTGTACGAAGCCCTGCGCGAAAAGCGGCTGTCCAACAGCGCCTTCGCCCTGAGCATGCGTATTCAGGAAAGCGAGGTGCGCCGCATGCTCAATCCCCGCCATCCCACCAAGATCGGCAGGTTGGAAGAAGCCTTGGCCCGCGTCGGAAAACGTCTGGTGATTACAGTGGAAGAGGCTGCTTGACTGTCAAGAAAAAAGTCCCTGGCTGGTCAGGGACTTTGGGGGAAGCGGGTGACCGGCTTCGAACCGGCGACTTCGACCTTGGCAAGGTCGCGCTCTAGCCAGCTGAGCTACACCCGCGTTGTCCCGGAAATGTACACCATAGCCCGGCGCAGTGTCAACGCGCTTGCGCCCTGACAAAGACCATCAGGCCTCGGCTTCAATCCGGGCCGGCATGGCCGGAAAGAGTTGCGAGCGGTCCATTTTTCCCTGCCGGCTGAAAAACGAGAGCTTACCGTCTTCGTCGCACAGCCAGCACTCGCGCGCTCCCCGGGCAAAGTACACGCTCCGTTTGTCGGCCATTTCCGCGTCAGAGTTGGCGGGAGATTGTATCTCGACACACACCTCGGGAGCCTCGACATACGGCGTCGTGCCCCGGTTGCGTTGCAGAAACGCCGCAGACACCCATGCCACGTCAGCCACTTTCACCCCCTTGGTCGTGTCTACCGAGCATTCGGTCAGCACTGTGCCGTCCGGCATATGGCTCATCAGGTAGAAGGCGATTTTGGTTTGCAGGTTGCCGTGCCGATTGGAAGCCGGGCTCATGACGATATTTCCCCACTCGTTGAGTTCAATCTTGTACGGCAAATCCTGGAGCAGGCTGTCTTTGCAGACCTCATCCCACTTCATGTCGATGCTCCTTCGATGCGTCTATCTATCCCGTCCCGTGCGAGCGGCGCTTAAACCCCGCGCCGGGCCGCGACAACTTGGATCGGTTCCTCGTTCAGGTCTCGTCTTCACTCCCGACCAGACGCAGAAACTCCTCCTCGCTCAGGATCGCAACCCCCAGGCGCTCGGCTTTGTCGCGCTTTGCGCCCGGCTCTGCCCCGGCCACCACATAGCTCGTTTTTTTGGACACCCCAGAGGTCGATTTGCCGCCCAGGGCTTCAATCCGCTGCTGGGCCTGAGAGCGGGTCATGCTGGCCAGGCTGCCGGTCAGCACAAAGGTCTGGCCGCTCAGCCTGCCCTCGCGTCGGGCTGCGACGGTAGGGAAGTCCACCCCGGCGCTCAGCAGCTTGTCGATGACACGCTGGTTCTGGTCCTGGGCAAAAAAGTGGGCCAGACTGCGCGCCACTTCCGGCCCGATGTCCCGAATCTCCTCAAAATCCGCCGGGTCGGCATCCATGAGCGGCCCCAGATCACCGAAATGCTCGGCCAGCTGCCTGGCCGTGGCCTCACCGACGTGACGAATGCCGAGGGAGGCGATGAAGCGCGGCAGGCTGGTTGTCTTGCTCTTCTCAATCGCGGCCAGCAGATTGTAGGCCGACTTGTCGGCCAGACGCTCCAGACCGGCCAGCTGTTCTTGTGACAGGCCGTACAGGTCACCCGGGTCAGTGACCAAGCCGGTCTCGACCAGCTGCTCAACAATCTTGTCGCCCAAGCCCTCAATATCCATGCCGCCCCGGCCGGCAAAGAACTTGAGGCTCTCCTTGAGCTTGGCCCGGCAGGCCAGTCCCGTACAGCGGTAGGCGGCCTCGCCCTCTTCCCGTTCGACCTCGGCCCCGCACACCGGACACCGGTCGGGCATGACGAAGAGGGTTTCTTCTCCGGTCCGCTTGTCGGGCAGCGCTTTAACTACGTAGGGAATGACATCCCCGGCCCGTTCGACAACGACCGTATCGCCGATGCGGATATCCTTGCGGCGAATCTCATCCATGTTGTGCAGTGAGGCGCTCTTGACCGTCACCCCGCCAATGCCGACCGGAAGCAACTCGGCAACCGGGGTGAGGGTACCGGTCCGTCCGACCTGGGGGACGATAGACACAACTCGGGTCGTGGCCTGTCGGGCGGCGAATTTATACGCCACCGCCCAGCGCGGCGAGCGCGAGATCGCTCCCAGGCGGTGTTGCAGCCTGAAATCGTCAACCCGCACCACCACGCCGTCAATTTCAAACGGCAGCGCGTCACGCTGGGCCTCCAGCGTGTCACAGACCGCAAACACCTCGGACAAATCCCGACACAGCCGTCCGTGGGGCACGGGTTTCAGCCCCCAGGACTGGAGCGCTTGGACAAACTCCTGGTGCGAGGCCAGTCCCCCGCCCTCGAAATGACCCAGGCCGTGACAGAAGAGGTCCAGCGGGCGTTTGGCCGTCACCGCCGAGTCAAGCTGCTTGAGCGAGCCGGCGGTCGCGTTGCGAGGGTTGGCAAAGGGCGACTCACCGGCTTCGAGCCGTTCGGCGTTGAGGCGACGAAATGCGGCGTTTGGTAGAAAGACCTCGCCCCGTACCTCCAGACGGCTCGGAATGGACACGCCCTGGTCCAGCAGGCGCAGCGGCACGGATCGGATGGTCTTGATATTGTGGCTGATGTCTTCCCCGGTTGTGCCGTCGCCCCGGGTTGAGCCGGTGACAAAGCGGCCGTTTTCGTACACCAGCTCGACCGCCACACCGTCAATTTTGGGCTCGGCCACATACACAATCGGCTCGTCGGTGTCGAGAAAACGCTGCAAACGGTCCTGAAACTCCTGCATCTCTTCGCGGTTGACGACGTTGGCCAGGGACAGCATGGGTACGCGGTGTCGGATCTGGGCAAACTCACTGAGAGGCGGCGCGCCGACCTTCTGGGTCGGTGACAGCGGGTCTTGGAGTTGAGGATACTCGGCTTCCAGTTGGCTCAGACGCCGGAACAGCCGGTCGTAGTCCGCATCGCTCACCTCCGGGTCGTCTAGCACATAGTACCGATGGTTGTGGTGGCGCAGCTCGGAGCGCAGGCGCTCGGCTTCTGCCCGGATTGCCTGGGGGACCGACATGGGTGTTATTCGACTCCATTCTCCGACAGCGCGCCGTCGGCCGCCGGCTGTTGCATGGTCACACAGTGGATCGCGCCCAAGCCCAGGACCAGGTCGCTACACGGCAGGCCGAGCACCCGGCGGTCGGGAAACAGGCCCCGGAGGATGTCCAGGGCGCGCCGGTCGTTCGGCTGGTCATAGGTCGGGACCAGGACCAGGCCGTTGGCAATATAGAAATTGGCGTAGCTGGCCGGCAGCCTGGGGCTGTCCGTATCCTTGGACAGGACCGGTTCCGGCATCGGCAGGGGGACGACCGTCAGTCGGCGCCCGGCCTGGTCGGTCGCGCGCCGCAGCCGGGCCAGGTTGTCTTGCAGAGGACGATAATTGGGGTCGAGCGGGTCGTCCTCAACCGCACACACGACGGTGGTCGGGTTCACAAAGCGGGCGAGGTCATCCACATGCCCGTCAGTGTCATCGCCAACAATGCCCGCGCCCAGCCAGACGATGGTGTCCACCCCGAGAAAGGCGCGCAGGACAGCCTCAATATCCTGGCGGTCGAGGGCCGGATTACGGTTCGGATGCAGCAAACACGCCTCGGTGGTCAGCAGCGTGCCACAGCCGTTGACATCGATAGACCCGCCCTCCAGCACCAGCCCGGGGACAAAGCGAGGAATCGCCAGCCGGCTCGCAATATGGCTCGCAACCGCGTCGTCCAGATCCCAGGGCGGGTATTTGCCGCCCCAGCTGTTAAAACGCCAGTCAACCAGGGCCAGTTCGGTGCGGCCGGCTCGGTCCCGGCTCGACCGCGTCACAAAAATGGGGCCATGATCCCGCACCCAGGCGTCGTTGGTCGGTATCGCATACACGCCCAGCCGGTCCACAGCCACTCCAGACCGGGCCAGCCGGGAGACGACCGCTTGGCCGGTCGCAGCGTCGTTGACGCAGATATGCACCCGCTCGTGGAGGTGGAGGGCGCTGACCATGGCGCAGAACAACGGCGGGATGGCGGCAAAGCGATCCGGCCACGTCTCGACATTGTGTGGCCAGGCGAGCCAGGTAGCTGCGTGCGGCTCCCACTCGGCGGGCAGCCGCAGGCCGAGACTGGCCGGCGTCCGGGCCGGGCCGGGCGCCCCGCGTGCGGCGACACGCTCAGTCGAGATAGCGTTTGGTGAGATTGGCGTAGGCATCGATCCGTCGGTCGCGCAGGAACGGCCACTCCTGACGGACCGTCTCAATGCGACCCAGGTCACACGAGACCACCAGGGTCTCTTCGTCCTCGGTTCCGGCGCTGGCCAGCACGCGGCCAAACGGGTCGCTGACAAACGAGGAGCCCCAGAACTGCAAGCCGTCCTCCGTGCCAACCCGGTTCACCGCCGCCACAAACACCCCGTTGGCAACCGCATGGCCGCACTGGATTGTCTGCCAGGCGTGACGCTGCACCTGGCGCTCTTCGGCGCATTCGGCGTGGTGCCAGCCGATCGCCGTTGGGTAGAACAGCAGCTGGGCGCCGCCCAGCGCGGTCAGGCGGGCGGCCTCGGGAAACCACTGATCCCAGCAGATCAGGACGCCGACCCGGGCGTAGCGGGTCGCAAACGTCTGAAAACCCAGATCGCCCGGGGTGAAATAGAACTTTTCATAGTACAGCGGGTCGTCCGGGATGTGCATCTTGCGGTAGGTGCCCAGCAGCCCGCCGTCGGCGTCGATGACCGCCACCGAGTTATGGAACAGACCCGCCGCCCGCTTCTCAAAAATCGGCGCGATCACCACCACCTGACGGTCCCGCGCCACACGGCTGAGGGTCTCAGTTGTCGGCCCGGGAATCGGCTCGGCCAGCCGAAAACAGCTGGTATCCTCGCGCTGGCAAAAGTAGACCGAGCCAAAAAGTTCTTGCAGACACACAATCTGGGCGCCGCGCCGGGCGGCCAGTTCGATGCGGCGCACCGCTGTGTCGAGGTTGGCGCCGGGTTCGTCTCCACACGTCATCTGGACCAGACCGACACGGACTGCGGCCGCACTGCTCTCCATGGGCCGTATTGTACGGAATCGGTTCGTCAGGCTCAATGCTGGACGCGCCGTGCCCACAGGCCCGGATTTATCTTGACAGCACCCAGCAAAGGCGGTAGGGGTGGCTGCTCTTTGCCGAACAGCACGAGGTGGACTCCCTGCCTTGAAGACACGCACAACGCCCCCTGTTTTCGGACCAGCCCCGAGCGGAAAGACTGCCCGGTCTCGTCGCTCTTTCCGCCTCCTCAAGCCATGTCGGCGTCCGGCGCTGAGCCTCCCGGTCGTATCCCCGATAGCGTGGAAGCAAGGTCCGTCGTCTCAAGAGGAAGTGTTGCCATGACAGCGCATGCCCGCGATAGCCAGCCGGAACGGTTCTTACCCCCCCGGGCCGACATACGCCCGACGGTCATCCCTCCGGCGACTTTCGCCCCCAACGTGGTCGAGGAAAACCTCGACCGGTATGGGCTACTCAACTGGGGCGGGGAATATTTCTCGGTCAGCCGTGACGGCCACGTTGTCCTGGCCTTTGGCCCGCCCCGCAGCGTACCGGTAGCCGTGACCCGGATCGTGGCCGAACTGCACCGGCGCGGCCTGTCACCCCCCCTGGTGCTGCGCTTCCCCCAGATTCTGGACGGCCAGATCAAGAAACTGGTCACAGCCTTTCGGACCGCAATCCAGGAGTTTGACTACAGCGGCGACTATATTCCGGCCTATCCGCTCAAGGCCAATCAAAAAAAAGAGGTGGTCCAGGAAGTCGTACGCTGTGGCCAGCCCTACGACCTGGGCATCGAGGTTGGCAGCAAGGCCGAACTGACCCTGGCTCTCGCCCTGAGCCACAACCCGCAGGCGCCGATCATCTGTAATGGGGTCAAAGACGAGGCATATCTGAGCCTCGCCCTGCGCGGCAAACAGGTCGGACGGCGAGTCTTCATCGTGCTGGAGACGCTGTCCGAACTCAGGCGGCTCGTCGAACTGAGTCAGCGGCTCGGCATTCGTCCCCGGATCGGCCTGCGCCTCAAGCTGTCGACGCGCGGCAGCGGCAAATGGGAAAAGTCGAGCGGCGACTTATCCAAGTTCGGCTTCACCATCGCCGATCTGCTCAGAGGCCTCAGCTACCTGAACAACGCCGACCTGGGCGACTGTCTCCAACTGCTGCATTTTCATATCGGCTCGCAGGTGACCGATATCAAACGTATCAAGGAGGCGGTCAAGGAGGCGGCGCGGACGTATGCCAAGCTGCGCACGCTGTGCCCCCAACTCGACTACCTCGATGTCGGCGGCGGCCTGGGTATTGACTACGACGGCTCGCGCACCGCCTCGGAGTCGAGCGTCAATTACTCCGTCCAGGAGTACGCCAACGATATCGTCTACTCCATCAAGGAGGTGTGCGATAATGAGCATGTGCGGGAACCGACTATTGTAACCGAAAATGGGCGGATGATCGCCGCTCCCCACGCCCTGCTGGTGTGTAATGTCATCAACGAGCTGACCCTGTTGAACGGCCCGATTCATGTGCCCGACTCGGACAGCCGGCCGCAGGTCATTCAGGAAATGTATGACATCTATACCGAGATCAACGCCAAAAACTACCGCGAGTACTACCACGATGTGATCGAACAGCGCGATGAGATGTTCTCGCTGTTCAACCTGGGCTATTTGTCCCTGGAAGACCGCGGGCTCGGCCAGGAGCTGTTCTGGGGGGTGTGCGAGCGGGCGCTCAAATTTGCCAAACTGGCCAGGCATATGCCCGAAGAGTTTGAGGACCTGGAGCGCCGCCTGGCCCGCAAGTTTATCTGTAATTTCTCTGTCTTCCAGTCCATTCCAGACTCGTGGGCCGTGGACCAGCTGTTTCCCATCATGCCCCTGCACCGGCTGGTCGAGATTCCCGACCGCAAGGGCTATCTGGCGGATTTGACGTGTGATTCGGACGGCAAGGTCGATCATTTCATCGACCTGCGGGACATCAAGGACTCGCTCGAACTCCACCCCCTCGACGGCCAGCCGTACTATCTGGGCGTTTTTTTCACCGGTGCCTATCAGGACGTGCTGGGCGACTACCACAATCTGTTCGGCCATGTCCACGACGCCTCGGTGGTGATTGACGACAGTGGCCAGCCGCGCATTACCAGCGCCGTACCCGGCCAGAAGATCGAGGAGGTGCTCGGGGTGTTCGGCTATGAGCGCCACGAACTGCTCGAAGGACTGCTGCGCCGGCTGGGCACCGATGGCGCGAAGCAGGAGTGGCGGGACCAGCTGATGCGCGAGTTTGAGGCCGCCCTGGGCAGCAATACCTATCCGACCCTGGAGGACTGAGGGCGGCCATGGCCCAGATTCTCGACGCGGCCGTCCCGAGCGCCATCCGACAGGCGGCCGCGTGCATACAGGCCGGCGGCGTGGTCGCCTTTCCGACCGAAACCGTCTACGGTCTCGGGGCTGACGCCCTGAATGAGCGCGCCGTGGCCCAGGTCTTTGCCATCAAGCAGCGCCCGGCGTTCGATCCGCTGATCGTGCATATTGCCCAGGTCGGCGCCGTCTCGCGCTACGCTTCTGGGATCGACGGGCGGGCCAGGGTTCTGATGCAGCGCTGCTGGCCCGGTCCCCTGACCCTGGTGCTCCCCAAACAGCCCGTCATTCCAGCTCTCGTCACCGCCGGGCTTGGCACGGTCGGTCTGCGCATGCCGGCCCATCCGGTCGCCCTCAGCCTGCTACGCGCCGCAGGGACGCCGATTGCCGCTCCGAGCGCCAACCCGTTCGGCTATGTGAGTCCGACCACAGCCCAGCACGTGCAGGATACGCTGGGAGAGAAAATCGAGCTGATTCTGGACGGCGGCCCGTGCCCGGTGGGGCTTGAGTCCACGGTGTGCGCGCTGAGCGGCGAGGAGGCGGTGGTGTTACGGCCGGGCGGGCTGAGCGTGGAGGAGATCGAAGCCCTGATCGGCCCGGTTCGCCTGCCTGCTTCCACCGACGCTGATCCGCGCTCGCCCGGCACCCTGCCACAGCACTACGCGCCGCGCGTTCGGCTGACCCTGCTCGCCCCCGGCCAGGCCATTCCTCTGCCGTCTCCCCGGGAACGGGTCGGCTTACTCAGCTTCAGGCCCGTCCCGGCAGCCGACGCCTATACACGCCATGAGGCCCTGTCGGCTGAGGGCGATGTGCTTGAAGCAGCGACCAATCTGTTTGCCGCCCTCCACCGCTTTGACCGGCTTGGTCTTGACCGCCTCGTGGTCGAGGCCGTTCCCGAACAGGGGCTCGGACGGGCGATCATGGACCGCCTGCGCCGCGCCGCGGCCCGCGGCGCGGACTGACATCTGCTCGACCTCGTGTTGCAAAAGGCTGAGAAGGTCCTGTTTATCGTTCGTGGGGCTCCCGGCAGGGGCGGGAGCGAGCAGGGTATTGCAGTGACCTTCTATAAAGCCATATAGCATTGTAGATTAGAGAGACAGGCGGGCTGCTCAGATTATGCTGAGCCTGCCACAGGTGTGACATTTGGTGACAGATGGGAACGGTTCCTCAACATACCCTGGACGAAATTATTCGTCGGATCGT
>WTHE01000180.1 GCA_011523315.1 Candidatus Binatota bacterium | reverse complement strand
ACCACCTATTGGACGTTTGCGGTCGGCTGTCTGGCCATTGCCGGGGTGCCCCTGCTGTCCGGGTTTTTCAGCAAGGACTTGATCCTGGAAGAAGCCTACGCCGCCCCCCACGGCTCGGTCGGGCTGTGGCTGCTGGGGACGCTGGGGGCCGGTCTGACCGCGTTTTACATGTTCCGGCTGCTGTTTGTGACCTTCTGGGGTGAGACCCGGGCCGCGCCCGAGGTGGCCGACCATATCCACGAGTCGCCCTCGGTCATGACTGGCCCGCTGATTGTGCTGGCCGGGCTGTCGGTCATTGGCGGCTACTTCTCGGTGCCCCATTTTCTGGAGGCGGTGTTTGCCCACCACCCCGCCCACGTGTCGTTTATGATCCGCTATCTGCCGACGCTGGTCGGTCTGGCCGGCATCGGACTGGCGTATGTCTTGTACGTGCGCGAGCCGGGCCGGGCCGAGCGGCTGGGCCAGCAGTTGTCCAGTCTGCACGGGCTGCTGCTGAACAAGTACTATATCGACGAAATCTATCAGGCCGTCTTTGTCCGGCCGGTTCTGAACGCCTCGCAGTGGCTGTGGCAGGTGTGGGACACCCAGGTGATTGACCGGCTGGTGAACGGCACGGCCCAGACGGCCGACGCCAGCGGCTCGGCCCTGCGCCTGTGGCAGACCGGCAATGTCCAGACCTACGCCTTATCGTTTCTGGCCGGAGCCATGCTCATTCTGGGGTATTACCTATGGTAAGCCTGCTCGTCTTTCTGCCCGTGCTGGGCGCCCTGTATGTGCTCTTTGTGCCCAAGGAGCAGGAGACCAGGCTTCGCTATGCGGGGCTGGCCACGGCGCTGCTGACCTTTGTCGTGTCGCTGGGCGTGCTGGCCGGTTTCGACAGCCAGACGGCCGACTTCCAGTTTGTCGAACGCTACACCTGGATCGAGGATTTTGGCATCCAGTACTACGTCGGGGTGGACGGCATCAGTCTGTTTCTGGTGTTGCTGACCAGCTTTCTGACCCCGCTGGTGCTGCTGGCCAGCTGGGGCGATGTGCGGCACCGAGTCAAGGAGTACCAGTTCTTTTTCCTGCTCCTGGAGACCGGCATGCTGGGCACCTTCGTGGCCGTTGACCTGTTCCTGTTCTACGTGTTCTGGGAGGTCATGCTGATCCCGATGTATTTCCTGATCGGCGTCTGGGGCGGGCCGCGCCGCATTTATGCAGCGCTCAAATTTCTGCTGTACACCATGGTCGGCAGCCTGCTGATGCTGGTGGCGATCCTGTATGTGGCCTATCTGCACCACAGCCAGCAGGGGGTGGTGACCTTCGATCTGCTGCATTTGTACCAGCTGGTCATTCCGCTCGACGCCCAGCGCTGGCTGTTTGCCGCCTTTGCCCTGTCGTTTGCGATCAAGGTGCCGCTGTTCCCGTTTCATACCTGGCTGCCCGACGCCCACGTTGAGGCGCCGACCGGCGGCTCGGTCATCCTGGCCGGGGTGCTGCTGAAGATGGGCACCTATGGGTTTGTGCGTTTTGCCCTGCCGCTCTTCCCCGCCGCAGCCATAGAGGCGGCTCCGCTGATCATGGCCCTGGCCGTGATCGGCATTATCTACGGCGCGCTGGTAGCCATGGTCCAGCCAGACCTGAAGAAGCTGGTGGCCTACTCCTCGGTCAGTCACCTGGGCTTTGTCGTCCTGGGGCTGTTTGCCTTCAACGTGCAGGCCACCGAGGGCGCCATCTACCAGATGCTGGGCCACGGCCTGTCCACCGGCGCCCTGTTTCTGCTGGTCGGCGTGGTCTACGAACAGCGCCACACACGGCTGATCAGCGAGTACGGCGGGTTGTGGAAGCAGGTGCCGGTCTACGCCTCGGTCTTCCTGTTTGTGATGCTGTCCTCGATTGGCCTGCCCGGTCTCAACGGCTTTGTGGGCGAGTTCCTGATTCTGCTTGGGGTGTTCAAGGCCAGTCCGCTGTTCGGCGCAATCGCCGTGTCCGGCGTCGTGCTGGGCGCGGTGTACATGTTGTGGATGTTTCAACGGGTCATGTTCGGACCGGTCACGAATGCGGCCAACAGCGAGCTGAAAGACCTCGACCGCAGGCATGTGTTGGTCTTTGCCCCGATGCTGGCCCTGATGCTGTTTATGGGCCTCTACCCCCGGCCGTTCCTGACCCGGATGGAAAAGTCGGTTGAGGCGACCCTGGCCCGCATGGAGACTGTGACCGCCGCCATGCACGCGGAGCGGTCCTCAGCGCTGTCCGTGCAACACCTGGCTGCCGAAGAACAGCCGCGGGGGGTGCCCCTGCCATGACGCCTATTCCCCCTCCGGACATCAACTGGCTGGCCGTTGTGCCGTCCGGGCTGCTGGTCCTGACCGCGATTCTGGTTCTGTTCTGGGATCTGTGGATTCAGGAGGAAGACCGCCCACACCTGGTATGGCTGACTATCAGCGGCTTTGTGCTCACCGGGGCGGTGTCGTTTGGGCTGTGGGGCCAGGCCGACGCAAGCGGCCCTCTGGCTCTCGACTCCTACGCGCTGTTTTTTAACGGCATCTTCTGCCTGGCCGGGGTGCTGACCGTGCTGATGTCGGGCAGCTATCTGGACCTGACCAAAATCCGCCAGGGGGAGTATTACGCCCTGCTGCTGTTTGCTGCGGTCGGCATGGTATTGATGGCCGCCGCAACCGATCTGATTACGATTTTTCTGGGTCTGGAGACCATGTCGATTGCGGTCTATGTGCTGACCGGGATCTGGCACCAGCGCCTGGCCTCAAATGAGGCCGCGCTCAAATACTTTCTGCTTGGCGCGTTTGCCAGCGGCTTTCTGCTGTACGGCATGGCCCTGATCTATGGCGTAACGGGCAGCTTGCAGCTGGCCGTGATTGCCGAACAGGTGGCGGCCCAGGGCTCCTCGCCCCTGTTGCTGGTCGGCATGGGGCTGTTGCTGGTCGGCTTTGGCTTCAAGGTTGCCGCCGCGCCCTTCCACGTCTGGACGCCGGACGTGTACGAGGGCTCGCCAACCACGATTACCGCCTTCATGGTGGTGGGGGTGAAAGCTGCGGCCTTTGCCGCCTTTGCCCGGGTCTTTTTGTACGCGCTGGCTGCGGTCCATGCCGAGTGGCAGGGCGTGGTGTGGGTGATTGCCGTGCTGACGATGACGGTCGGCAACCTGACGGCCCTGGTCCAGACCAACATCAAGCGTATGCTGGCCTATTCGAGCGTGGCCCACGCCGGCTATGTGCTGGTCGCCATGGTGGCCGGCAAAGAGTTGGGCGGCGCGGCCATGATGTATTATCTGGTCGCCTACGGCTTTATGAACCTGGGCGCCTTCGGGGTGGTGCTGAGCCTGAATCGTCAGGACCAACCCAATGAAGAGCTGCGCGATTATGCCGGTCTGGGCTTCCGCTATCCGGCCCTGGGCATGGCCATGGCGATTTTCATGCTGTCGCTGACCGGCGTTCCGCCGCTGGTCGGTTTTACCGGCAAGTTTTACGTCTTCAGCGCGGCGGTCGAGGCCGGCTATATCGGTCTGGCGGTCATCGGCGTGTTGAACAGCGCAGTCTCGGCCTACTACTACATCCGGGTGATCGTCACCATGTATATGGAAGAGGGCGACGCCGGGTTCGAGATTGCCGCCCTGCGGCCGGCCCTGAGCGCGGCGATTATCATTGCTGCGGCCGGCACAGTCCTGCTCGGCATCTTCCCCTCAGCCTCGATCTCAATCGCCCGCGAATCCTTCCTGTCCCTGGGCTGAGTGAGCGGCCTGCCCCTCACCGCTTCTCCTCACCGAACACCGCTTTCCGCAGGAGCGTGTTCAACCGGGTCTGCCAGCCCGCGCCGCTGGCACGGAACCGCTCGACCAGATCGGCATCCAGGCGCAGGCTCACCGGGACTTTCACCGGGGCTTTCTGTTTGCCCCGCCCGCGTCGCCGGCAGGCCGGCAGGACTTCCCGCGCAGGCCGCATGGCCGCGATATCGTCCGCCGTCAACTCGGGGTTGTCCGGGTCGCGGAGAATCCCGACCTGAATAGCGATCTCTTCGCCGTAGTGGGTGGCCAGCGTGGTAAACGCATACCGGCTGCCGGCCAGCAGCCGCAGTTCGGCCTCGGTCGGCGGTGTCGAGAGCGTGGGGAGATTATTTTTTGGCATACGCATCTCGCTCCTTTCTGATGGTTTTTATCCGGCCCTGGGCATAATGATAATCCTCCGGCTTCTTCCTGCGGTCATTCTCCCGGTTGCCTTGCATCCGTACACAGATATGTGTACATCGTCAAAATGAAAAAGAGAGAACTGGAGGCACGGCTACGGAAGCTCGGCTGGCGGTTCTTGCGGCATGGAGCAAGACACGACGTCTGGACGGATGGTGAAAGCCAAGAACCTATTCCTCGGCACGCAGACATCCATGAAAAGTTGGCGCGCTCGATCCTGCGACGCGCACAGGGGAGGAAATGAGCCATGCGCTTTCAGGGTAAGGTGTACAAAGACGGCAACTTTTGGCTTGCCGAAGTCCCGATCTTCGACGCGATGACGCAGGGACATACCCGCAAGGAAGCCTTGGAAATGATTGCCGACTGGTTTGAGACCGTGGCCGACTGTCCCGATTTCTCTGTGAGCGTCTATCGCGGCAGAAAAGGGGAGTTTGAGATTGAGGCCTCCGATACGCGGCTCATGATCCGTTTGTTGCTGCAACGTCAGCGCCAACTCAACGGACTCTCGCTCGCTGCTGCGGCCGAGCGTTTAGGCGCGAAATCGCGCAATGCCTACGCGCGCTACGAACGAGGGACCTCGGTTCCAAGTGTGGAAAAACTGGACCAACTGCTGCGGGCGGTGTCTCCCCGGAAAGATTTCGTGCTGCTCCAAAGCCCTCTCAAGGGCACCCGAGGCTGAGTGAGCGGCCGCGCCCGCAGGACCGCTACTGATCGGCCTGGCCGTAGCCCAGATAGGTTTTGACCTGACCCAGGACAATATGCGGGATGTCTTCCCGGCGCTGGACGGAAAACACTTGGGCGTTCTTCCAGCGGGCGGTTTCTTTTTTGAAGATGGCGGCCGAGTCGGTGTCGCCGATATGCACGGCGGTAATCCGGCCGGTCAGTTCCGACAGATAGTCGATCAGACTTTGCAGATTGGGAATCTGCATGTCGGTAATGAAAAAGATGTCCGGCATGTCGTGCTCGACCAGCCGCAGCAGCTCGTCGAGTTCTTCAAACGAAAAGACCGTGCCCCCGCCGAAATAGCGGCACAGAGCCTGATAGACCTGTTTGCGCTCGTTGCTGAAGTCGAGCAACAGCTTGTCGCCGGCCGGCACGTCGCTGAAGTTGTAGACCGCCACCTGGGCGCCGGCGCGCAGGTAGGCGTCGGCCGCGCAGCCCGCGCCCAGAATCGCGTGACTCAACAGATAGCGCGGGTTGGCCATGCTGCCCGAGGAGTCCAGAATGATAATACAGTCCGGCACGCCCTCCCGACGGCCGTAGATCAGGCCGTTCTGGTACAACCAGGCCTGGGACAGACCGGGGAAAATCTTGCCAAAGCTGGTCCACACGTCTAGGTCCTGAATCGGCTTGCCCAGCTCCCACGGGGTATGCA
>WTHE01000548.1 GCA_011523315.1 Candidatus Binatota bacterium | reverse complement strand
TGTACAACCATCTGGGGCACTTTGCCGCCTCGGCCGACGCGGTGTGCAAGTCGCTGTTTTTTGGCGGCGTGACCCGGCGCTTCCCCCAACTCCGCTGGGCGTTTCTCGAAGGTGGGGTGGGCTGGGCGTGCAGCCTGTACGCGGATCTGATCGGCCACTGGCAAAAACACAACGTCAACTTCATCCACAACTTCGACCCGGCCAATCTGGACGAGGCCCTGATGCGCGAGCTGTTCGCCGAGTACGGCGGTCCGGCGCTGGCCGACAAGCTCACACACACCGCGCAGCGCTCGCACCTGCTGTGGGGCACGCCCGAAGACCCGGCCGACCAGGACGAGTGGGCGGCCTGCGGCATCGAGCGGGCCGAAGATATCATCGACCTGTTTGCGACGCCCTTTTATTTCGGCTGTGAGGGCGACGACCGGATCACCGCCTGGGCCTTTGATACCCGGCGCAACCCCTTTGGCGTCAAGCTGCGTACGGTCTACGGGTCCGACCTCGGGCACTGGGATTTGCCGGACATGCGTAGCGCGGCCGCCGAAGCCTGGGAGCTGGTCGAGGACGGCATCATCAGCGAAGCCGACTTTCGGGATTTCGTGTTCGTGAATCCGGTCAGGCTCAAGACCGACCTGAACCCTGAGTTTTTTTGTGGCACGGTGGTCGAGTCACAGGTCGAACGGCTGTTGGCCGAGTCACGCGCCTGAGCCAGCTTGACAAGACGGAAAGGCATAGCCTAGAACGGGCCACGCAAACGCAAACACAGGAGGGACGACTATGGGCTTACCGAACGGCGTACACCATCTGGCCATTTGTACCAAAGACATGAAGGCTCAGATCGAGTTTTTCACCCAGGTGCTGGGCATGGAGCTGGTCGCGCTGTACTGGATGCACAGCGTGAAAAACACCTACCACGGCTTTGTGAGAATGAACGACAGCTCGTCCATCGCCTTTGTCCAGGGGCCGGAGAGTGGCGAGATTCAGCCCCAGGAGGGCGTGTCGCACGCCAGCTGGACGGCGGGTCTGGTTGCCCCGGGCGCCATGCAGCACCTGGCTCTCAACGTGGACACCGAGGAAGAGCTGCTGAGCATGCGCGACCGGCTGCGCAGCCACGGCCACTGGGTGATGGGGCCGCTCGACCACGGCTTTTGCAAGTCGATCTACTTTGCCGGCCCCGAGGGCCTGATGCTGGAGTTCTCGACCTCAGAAGGCGGGGCGATTGACCAGGAAGCCTGGATCGATCCCGAGGTCGTCGGGCTGAACGGCATCAGCCGGGAAGAGCTTGAGCGCTACAAACACCCCCAGCCCTTTGAATCGCGCAGCGGCACGGTTCAGAATCCGACGGTCGATCCCGACAACCCGCCCATGCGCTTTCCGCCGGGTCAGGATGCGGTCTACCGCATGTCCGACGAGGACGTGACGGCCAGGCTCAGTGAGACGACCCCGCCGGTGCAGCCCAAGGCGGGCTAGCCCGTGTCCGGCGCAGCGCCCGTTCACTGCGCCTCCTCCCTCGCCTCCCACGGCTCACCGCTCTCCCGCCGGAGCGCGGCAGGCCGTGAAGGAGAGACAGCCGTGACCCACACCGTGCGCCCCTTTACCGGCCAGGAGTTCCTCGACAGCCTGCGTGACGGCCGCGAAGTCTGGATCTATGGCGAGCGAGTCACAGACGTTACCCGGCATCCCGCCTTTCGGAACGCGGCCCGGATGCTGGCCCGCATGTATGACGCCCTGCACGATCCCGACAAGAGCCCCACACTGACCACCGAGACCGATACCGGCAGTGGCGGCTTCACCCACAAGTTCTACAGAGTCCCCCGCGACACGGCCGACCTGGTCGGCAGCCGCGACGCGATTGCCGAGTGGGCGCGTATCTCCTACGGCTGGATGGGGCGCTCGCCCGACTACAAGGCCAGCCTGACGGCCACGCTGGGGGCGAATGCCGAGTTTTACGCACCCTATCAGGACAACGCCCGACGCTGGTATCGTCAGACCCAGGAACGCTGCCTGTTCCTGAACCACGCCCTGGTCAACCCGCCGACCGACAAGGGGCGCCCACCCGACGAGGTCAGCGATGTCTACGTCCATGTCGAGAAGGAAACCGACGCCGGCGTCGTTGTCAGCGGGGCCAAGGTCGTGGCCACGGGCTCGGCCCTGACCCACTACAATTTTATCGGCTTCTACGGCCCGACGCCGCTCAGCCGGCCCGAGATGGCGCTGTTTGCCATGATTCCCATGGACCAGCCGGGGGTGAAGCTCATCTGTCGGCCGTCCTACGAACTGGCCGCAGCCACTATGGGCAGTCCGTTTGACTATCCCCTGTCCTCGCGTCTGGACGAAAACGACGCCATCCTGATTCTGGACCACGTGCTCATCCCGTGGGAGGATCTGTTCGTCTACCGCGATGTGGACAAGGCCAACGCCTTCTTCCCCGGCTCGGGCTTTATTCCGCGCTTCACCCTGCACGGCTGCACCCGTTTTGCGGTCAAGCTCGATTTCTTCAGCGGCCTGCTGCTCAAGGCTGTTGAGGCGGTCGGCGGCCAGGAACTGCGCAGCGCCCAGGTCCACCTCGGTGAGGTCCTGGCCTGGCGGCATACCTTCTGGGGTCTGACCGAGGCCATGATCAAAACCCCGGAGCCGTGGGTGTCCGGCGCCGTCCAGCCCAACACCGAGTATGGTCTGGCCTACCGCACCTTGGCCGCCAGCGCCTACCCGCGCATCAAGGAGATTGTCGAGCAGACGATTTCGAGCGGGCTGATCTACCTCAACTCCCACGCGGTGGATTTCAAAACCCCGGAGCTGCGTCCCTACCTCGACAAGTATCTGCGCGGCTCCAACAACTACGACGCGCTGGAACGGGTCAAGCTGCTCAAACTCCTGTGGGATGCGGTTGGCTCGGAGTTCGGCGGACGCCACGAGCTGTACGAGCGCAATTATGCCGGCAACTATGAAAACATCCGGCTTGAGAATCTGCCGGCGGCCATGGCCAGCGGGCGGGTCGACGAACTCAAGGCGTTTGTTGACGACTGCATGGCCGACTACGACCTGGACGGCTGGACCGCGCCAGACCTGATAGATGCGACGGATGTCGGTCGCCCGGGAGGGCGTGCCGGGGGAAAAAGCTGAGCCGCGAACAGGCACCCGCAAAGGAGGAACCCGTATGAAGCTCGTCACCTTTAGCCACGCCGACTCGACCCGTATCGGGGTCCTGGACCAGGACGGCGTGGTGGACTTGTCCCAGGCCGCGCCAGACCTGCCAGCAGAAATGCGCGCCTTTCTGGAGGCCGGCGATGCGGCTCTGGAGACGGCCCGGCAGGCGGCCGCGGGTACGACGGCCAGACTGGCGCTCGACGAGGTCAGCCTTGCCGCGCCGATTGTGCGACCGCCAAAGATTCTGGCCGTCGGCCTCAACTACAAGGATCATATCGCCGAGACCGGCCGGGATACGCCCCAGTTTCCGCTGATCTTCAACAAACAATCCACCGCGGTAACCGGCCCGACCGACGTGATCCACCTGCCCCGCGTGTCGGACAAGCTGGACTACGAGGGCGAGCTGGCCGTAGTCATCGGTCGGCGCTGTCGTCACGTACCAAAGAGCCGCGCGGCCGAGGTGATCGTCGGCTACACCATCGCCAACGACGTGAGCGTCCGGGACTGGCAGCGGCGCGTGCCGACCTTCACCATGGGCAAGTCGTTTGATACCCACTGTCCGCTCGGTCCGTGTCTTGTCACCGCAGACGAAATCGGCGATCCCCACGGCCTGGAACTCCAGACCTGGGTCAATGGCGAGTCGCGCCAACACTCCAACACCCGCGAACTGCTGTTCGACTGCTTCGAGCTGGTCGCCCACCTGTCCACCGCGTTCACGCTGGAGCCGGGCGATATCATTTCGACCGGCACGCCGGGCGGTGTGGGTGCGGCCATGAAGCCGCCCCAATTCTTGAAAGCCGGCGATGTGGTGCGGATTGCGATTGCCAAGATCGGCCAGCTTGAGAGTCGGGTCATTGCCGAGCCGGAGGGCACGCCCAGAATATAGCGCCAAGATAGCGCCAAGATAGCGCCAAGATAGCGTCACAGGAGGACGACATGGTTCAGGTAACAGAACTCGGGTATATGGGAGTCGGGGTCAAAGACAGCGCGGCCTGGAAGGATTTTGCGGCCACGGTGGTCGGCTTTGAAGTCAGCGACGACGGCGAGTCCGACCGCTGCTATCTGCGCATGGATTACTGGCACCACCGTCTGGTGCTGCACGACGACGGCAGCGACGATCTGAGCTATCTGGGCTTCCGGGTCGCCGGGGCTGAAGAGTTCGACCAGATGCAGCACCAGCTGACCACCGCCGAGATTCCCTACCGGCTCGGCTCAGACGACGAGGCCGCCGAGCGGCGGGTGCTGGCCGTGCTCAAGCTGACCGATCCGGGCGGCAATCCAATCGAGATCTTCCACGGCCCGGAGGTCCACTTTCGCCGGCCCTTCCATCCCGGCCGGGGCATGCACGGCCGGTTCAAGACCGGCAGCGGCGGGCTCGGCCACTGCATTATTCACCAGCCGGACAGCACGGCGGCCTATCATTTCTATAAGGCGCTCGGCATGCGGGGCGGCGTCGAGTACAAGATTCGGATGGGCGACCAGGTCGTAACACCAACCTTCATGCACTGTAACGAGCGCGACCACAGCGTGGCCTTTGGCGTCGGCGACGGCAAGCGCCGCCTCAACCACATCATGATCGAGGTCGATAACGCCGACGACGTGGGGCTGACCTACGACCTAGTCCGCAAGCACAAGATTCCGGTCCAGATTCTGCCCGGCAAGCACTCGAACGACCACATGTACTCCTTCTACTTCGGCAGCCCGTCGGGCTGGATGTTCGAGTACGGCTATGGCGGCCGGCCGGCGACCCATCAGTCGGAGTACTACGTCGAAGACATGTACGGCCACCAGCCCGAATCGGGCGGCTTCGACGCCAGCCCGCAGGATTAGCGCCGCTACCTCGGTCTCCGTGCTCAGGCGTGGGCCTCGTCGAGTAGCGGCTTGAAAAAGTCGGGCTGGGCAGTCCAGTCGTCCGGGCCGCGCATCTCGCCAAAAAAGCTGGTGTCGATGACGACCTCGTCGATACCGGCCTCTTTGCACTCTTTGAGATGCGAAAACAGCAATTGTCACCCCAATTGCATATCCTGCCTCACCTGCCTTACCTGAAGATTCCCCCGGTTTCCCCTGTCATAAAATTTTTCTGCTGTATTTTCGCAGTAACTCTAAGTCCTGATCTTCTATCTGCTCAAAGCCAAGTACGATCGAAGCCGTTCGCTCGTACACGTCCAGCGGTTCTACACGCGCATTCCCGTACAATGGATTATCCTTATACGGTGTCGGAAGTGGCCGAATCTCCATATCTCGGCCATAGATTGCGCTGTCCTGTTTCGGGGACGGGAGGTAGGCCTGAAACGTATGATCGCCGTAGGCGACAACCAGAAAAGCATACGGGACACCCGTTACAGAAGTCTTCCGTCGTAGCAGTATGACAACAAGATCACTCGGCGTTGGCCCAGGTTGGAACGTCTTGATCGCTGGCCCTTGCCACACCCCACAGCTCTTGGTG
>WTHE01000414.1 GCA_011523315.1 Candidatus Binatota bacterium | reverse complement strand
GATGGCCTGGACTGCGGCATGAGCGGCCAGGGCCGCTCCTTCCTGCCAGCCCGGCAGGGCGCTCAACTGATCGCCGGCGAAGTAGATCGCGCCATCGGGCTGGCGCAGGCGGGCGGGTGGCTGATAGCTAGCGGGCCAGCCGCCGCGCTGGAAGCGGACCTTGGGCCAGGCGCGGCTGACCCCGGCTTCGATCTCCGCCGCATAGCCGGGATGGAGCGCCTCACCCTCGGCGATGGCGGCCTGGAGACGCTCGGCCGGCGTCATGGCCGTGTAGCGCAGGCCGGGCTCATCATCCCAGATGTAGGCACCCATGATGATCCCTTTGTCTCGCTGATAGCCGTAGGGCGGATACCAGATCTGGGTAATATCCTGGTCGGTCCAGGATATGCCGCCATAGATACCGTGATCTTCCTCCCAGAAGCGCCGTCGCGCCTGGAAACCGACTTTGACCGCCTTGGAGAACTCTATCGACTCGATTGCGGCCTGCGTCTCGGCTGAGAAGTCGTTGGGAATGTCCTTGAGAACGGGCGCGGGGATGGTGCAAATCGCAAAGTCGGCCTCCAGGACTCTCATGCCGCGCCGCCGACGCCGGTACACAATACGCACGCCGTCGGCAGTCTTCCGAATCGCCCTGACGATGCTCCGATAGCGGATCAGATGCTCCAGACGCTCCTCAAAGGCATCAACAATGGCGTCCATCCCGCCGACAGGCTGAAACAGGGTCGGGTTTTGATTGAGGAACTGGCTGAAGTGGAGCTTGTATTCCCAGAAGTCCGAGCTGAGTAGCTGGCTGAAATCGAGCGGATCGTTCACCTCCCCGGGCGCAAGGCCGGCATGGACATACTCGCCCTGATGCCCGCCACGGTCTGATCCCATGTAGAGATCGTCTGCGGGGTCCAGGTCGCCGTAGCTCCTGAGCAGGTCGAGGAGACGTTCTTTGTCCTCGCCCGTCAGCACATCGTCCAGGGCGTTCCGGTTGACCGCCTTGGCCAGGAGTTCGGCCAGATAACCGCGCGTATCCGTCATCACCTGCCGCGCCACGACGGGATTGCCATCAAAATGCTCCAGGTTGTGGAAAAAGGCCGCCCGGTTGTCGTTGGTAAAGACTTCGAGATCAACGCCGAATTCCTTGCAGTAGCCGAGTATGGCGGTGTGGTGGTGGGGAATGCGGGCCGGTCCCATATTCGCGTACAGATGTTCCTCGGGGTCGAAGCCGACCCATTGGCGGCTGTCCTCCTCCCTGATGATATCGCCGCTGCGGGCCGTCAGGTTACGCCCGCCGGCCCGATTGGTGGCCTCCAGAATCGTGCAGTCATAGCCGGCTTTTGACAACTCATAGGCGGCCACCAGGCCGGAGATGCCGGCCCCCAGGATGACAACGCGCTTCCCGTCGCCCGAGCCGGACGCCAAATCGGGCGTGGCCGCCTGAGCCGTGGGAGACCCGACAAGGCCCAGCGCGTTCATGCTCCGATACACCGCCGCCACCCCGGCCGCAGCGCCGATGGATTGCAGGAATTGGCGTTTCGTCATCTTGGTCGTCATCGTATCTCTCCCCCTTGGAGTTCCTGAAAGCCTCTCTACCACTTTCCCATCCTGCGGCTCGCATCATGTATCCAAAGGAGCGCCATCGTCAATCATATTCTGGCCAGGGCAGACGCTATGTCCCGCTGGCCCAGGCGGCGATATACGCTTCCTGCGCTGCTGTGAGCGTATCATGCTGAAGTCCAAGGGCCTCAAGTTTTATCGAGGCGACCCGTTGTATTAAATCGGCCGGCGGCAGGTAGAGCTGGCGGTCCATCAAGACGCTGTTGTCCCGGATTGCCCATTCAACCGTCATGGCCATCAGGGCAAAGGTCATATCCATGATATCCGCCGGGCTGGCTTCAGCCGCACTCTGTCCGACCAGACGCCCCTGAGCCAGCAGGTAGACCCGCTTGCCATTTGGCAAGCGATATTCCACCAGATTGGGCCGAATCTCTGCTTTTGCCGTGCTGATTGTGTCCAGGTTGGTCGCTGCAATCTCCACATCAAAATGGCCGGAATTGGCTAGAATGGCCCCGTCCTTGAGCTGTGCAAAGTCTGACTGGGCAATAACATCTCGGCAGCCTGTGGCTGTGACAAACACATCGCCGCTGGCTATAGCTTGAGACATCGGAAGAAGCTGAAAGCCGTCGTAATACGCGTGCAAGGCCCGAACTGGATTCACTTCAGTGACAATCACCCGTGCCCCGCTGCCACGCATGCGTGCGGCGATCCCCCTTCCCACCCAGCCATAGCCAGCGACGACAACGGTCTTGCCGGCCAACAAAATGTTTGTGGCGCGCAGAATGCCATCAATCGTGTTCTGGCCAGTCCCGTAGTAATTATCGAATTCCTGTTTGAGCGGAGCGTCATTGAGAGCGATGACGGGAAACGGCAGGCTGCCGGTGTTGGCCATGCCCCGCAAACGCTGAACACCGGTTGTTGTTTGCTCGAAGCCGACTCGAGCCGTCGTCCGGGCAGGCCGGGCGAGGAACGCAATCATATCGGCACCATCGTCAATGACGACATCAGGTTTGAGCGCAACCGCAGCTTCGAGGTGCGCGTAATACGTTTTACGGTCCTCGCCGTATTCGGCAAAGACAGGGATCCCATCGTGTTGAACGAGCGAGGCACAGATCGCGTTCCGCGTACTCAACGGATTTGAGCCGCAGAGTCTCAGCTGCGCTCCGCCGACGTGGAGGCAGCGTACGACGGCAGCGGTTTCTGGAGTGAGATGGAGCGAGGCACTCATCTTGATGCCCTGAAAAGGCTTGGAGCGCTCGACCTGACGTTTGTAGGACGCCAAGGCAGGCATGCGGCGCTCCGTCCAGCGAATCAGCGCTTGGCCCTGTTGAGCGAGCTTTGGATCGGCTTTTTCCCAGCGATTATGCGACATGATATTTCCTTTCTTGAAACTTCAACACATTCGTACATATGTATTATCATGACATATTCCGGCATCGCAAGAGACCGGACGGCATCGCCGTACGGACTCGCGTCACCCGTCTGTCTGGGCAGCAGCCGGCAGGACGAAGACAGGCTCAGCGCTCCCGACTGGAGTGAACAGCTGTTATCTTACCCTTGGTAAAAGAGAGAAATTGGACAAACCGCGTGAGTTGACTCAGTTGCTCCACTCTGGCGAGAGCGGCTGTTGTGGCTGGAGGAAGGGCGGAGCGAGCAGGGCTCGCTCCTTTTGCATCTGCCAGGCCTGCCAGTCGCCAGCCCGGGCGTCCGTAGCTTCTTGCCGCTCGGCAGTCGTGGCAAAAGCCGCAGGCGCCGGTTCGAGAGCACTCGGTTGCTGGACGGGCAGATTGTCCAGCAGCCGTTCTAACACCTCACCGTAGGCACGCGGTTTTGTAGGCAGAGCCGCCTGCGAAACCATTTGTTCGAGCCGTTCCCAGGCGCGGCCGGACATGGCAATCCGCACCGACCGGGATTGTGTATCGCGTGGCAACTTGGGAAAGAGGGGACGGAGACCGCGATTTTGTTGCGGTTGGCGACGGCGACCGAGGGCGTCCCGCTTTTCGGCTCTTCTCTCCTCTGTTCTCGCCATGCTGGTATGCAAAACTCATCTGTACGCAGGTGTCAACGGCTCTGCTGCGCGTTCGATTCACACCCCCAGCAGGCGCGCCGCGTTGCCGCCCAGCACCTTGGCCTGATCTTCGGCCGAGCAGAAGGTGATCGCCTCCCGCATCTCTTTGACACTGTCCGGCCAGGGCGAGTCGGGATGCGGATAGTCGGTGCTGAACAGGATACGGTCGGCGCCCCAGCGTTTGATCACCTCGCCAATCATCGAATCCTCAGACTCGACCGCCCAGTGGAAATGTTCCAGATATTCCAGCGGCCGTTTCTTGGGCGGTTTGAGATGAACCCGCGGGCCAAATAGCTGCTCGCCAAACTCCCAGCCGGACTCCAGGCGGTCAAACAGATAGATCGCATAGCCCACATTCCCCTCCTCAAAAATGAAGCGCAGATTGGGATAGCGATCCAACAGCCCGCTGTAGATGATGCGGGCAATCGCAATCATGTGCTCAAACGGATGGCCGAGCATCCACCACACTGGATAGTCCCCGGCAAACGGACTGCGCTCTGTCCAGCCCAGCCGTTCCCCGGCGGCGATATGAGTCTGAAACGGCGACAGCCCGTCCGAGTGCACGATGATGGGCGCCTGCAAATCATCCATCCGGGCAAAAAACGGCCAGAATTCCGGCAGATCCAGGTTCTTCCCCTGGACATTGGTGCCAATCACCACGGCCGGCATGTGCAACTCTTTGATCGCCCGCTCGGCCTCATCGGCCGCAGCCTGGGGGTCCTGTAAGGGCAGATGGACCGCGCCCAGATACCGGCCCGGATCCCGACAGCCGGATATCATCTCGGCCACGCCGTCGTTGAACTTCCGGGCAGTCTGGACCGCGACCTGGGCGTCAGCCCCATAAAAGAGGTGTGAGGTATGAAAGATGAGCACCTGCTGGTTGATGCCTTCGCGGTCCAGGTCATCGAGCCGACGGTCCAGATCCCAGTAGGTACGGACATCCAGGGCTGGCTTGCCCGACCGGGGCACTTTGCCCTGGGGCGGAGCTATGTCCAACTGAGCCCGGCTGAATTCAATCAGATGCCCGCCGTCGGGCAGGATCTCGATCCGCAGCGGACTGCCGTCAAGGCCCTTGTTCACAATGAAGTGACTGTCAACATCAATGATGTGCATGTCTTTCTCCTTGATACGGCTGCCGGACTCCTCGGCGTTCGAGCTGCGGCAGGACTTGTTCGATAAACGCTTCGAGTTCCTCTCGGACATGCCGAAAGGTAAACAACACCCCGTCAACTCCCGCCTCGTACAGGTGCTGCAACCCATCGGCGACCTGATCTGGAGTGCCGGTGATCGGGCTGCCGACCCCCAGCACGGTACGTCGCACCAGTTCTTCGACCGATCCCTCCCCCAAAGCTGAGCGCAGCGTTCCCAAGGTCTGCCCGGACAGCCCTTCAACGAACTCCCGAGCCCCGGCATAGTCAGCCTGCGAATAGATTTCCTCAGTTTCGCGCTGGATCTGCGCTGCGGTATCCCGACACATCAGAAACACATAGGTGACACACCGGATCTGGCGGCCATACGCCGCAGCTCGCGCCCGAATATCATCGACCTCAGCTTTTACCTGCTGTGGCGTTGGCCCGCTGGTAAAATAGTAGTCACAATAGCGCGCGGTCAGATCTCGGCCGGCCGGAGAACTGCCCGCATTGTACAGGGGCGGATGCGGGTGGGTGAGCGGTTTCGGCTCACACACACCGTGACGAATCGTAAAATGCTGTCCCGCATAGTCAAAGCGCTCTTCGGTCCAGAACTTTTTGAGCACCTCGACAAACTCGGCCGACATGCGATAGCGCTCGGCGTGCTCGCGTAGCGGCACGCCCAACATATCGAAATCCTTCTTGGACCAGCCACTCACGATATTGAGTCCCCAGCGTCCGGCGCTGATCTGATCGAGCGTCGCCCCAATCCGCGCCACTATTCCGGGATGAAACAGCGCCGTATGCACGGTTGATATGATTTTGAGCCGCCGTGTTGCTACGGCCAGTGCCGAGG
>WTHE01000383.1 GCA_011523315.1 Candidatus Binatota bacterium | reverse complement strand
CCTTCCTGTACTCAACCAGCGTCCCGGGTGGCGCCTGTTTGTCAGTCACCACGACCTCCTGGATGTTCAGAGTGCGATTTCGGAGCCTGATTCCGGCACATTCCCCAATCGGGAAGGATCTGGTATCCCCCCTGCGCACCTCTAGCACGGCAGGCTGAAACGCCGAGCGGCGACCCACAGACGTCAGCCTAAACGCCTCGAGTTCGAACTGCGCTCCGTTGCCCCGCAGGAGGTCGGCGATGTTGTTGCTTCCGTCGGGGAGCTTTCGGTTGGAAAATATGTCCTCCATCACGTTGATCGCCAGCTTTTTTGATGTGCTCTGGTGTCGCCCGTGCAGACTGACCTTCCAGGAGAAGTCCCAATCCGTTGAGTCGAACCGCAACGTTCTCAGCACGTCTCTCCACGACGGAGGTGCACCGTGCGCTGCAAGGTATCTGAGCACTCCCGACCAGAACGCGTCCTCCATGATCTTCTGATGATATGCCTCGTCGCCAAAGAATACTGAGCGGTCTGCGGGCGTTTTGATGACGCTCGCAAGGGCGATCCGCGCGAGGCACATCTCCTTCGCCAGATCGTCCGGTTTCAGCTCTTGCCGGCTCTTCTGGGCCGAGTAGTAGAAGCGGCGCATGATTTCCTTAAGTTCAATGCAGGAATAGACGTGACCTCCCGGCAGGATCTTCGGGGGCGGCAACCCGTCGATGTACTGAATGCGATCATAGAAGGGATTCGGCTGCCCACCGAGCTTGGACGTCATGCACAGGGAGACGACTGCGTCCATGGACTTTTTCTGCTCGGTCGAGCGACTCTCCTGCGGCGAGTAATGGTTCAGGTCGAAGGCGTAAGACAACCACTCCTTGTGGAGGTCTCCAAGTGGGGTTGCAGAAGTCGTTACTTGAGCGAAGATCTGCGCGAGGGTATCGGCCGTGTAGTAAAGCGACCCTTGATTGAGGAGAAACACGACCGGGACTGGGTTGGAGGATTGTGCGGATTCGGACAACCCGGCGATGCGATGCTGGCCATCGAGAATCCAGAGTGGTTTCTCGGAATCCGAGGGTGCCTCATCAATCACCAACTCCCACACCGGCGTTGCGTTTCCGGCGATCAGGAGAGGCTTCACCGTCGGCCCAACGCTCGCATTGGGATTTTCCCCAATCAAGATCGGATTCGGCATGAACTCGCCGCTGTTGTTGAACAGTTCGCGGATCTGCTCAATCTTCCCGGGAATCCGTGGACGCTGCCATTCCTTCACCGGAACTGTGGAGACGTTGCGGGCAATGTCAGCGTTCGTCGTCGTCTCGCGGTAGCTTGGCACATCGGCGATTTCCGAGATTACGTCTGCCTGCATTAGTGCCAGATAGATCGGATACCTCCGTTCTCCAGACTCGATCATCTCCTTGAGCGCATGTACTCGAATCACGCTATCATCTCCTTTCGGGGGCCGGTGTGCATCGCCATGATGCTGCTGGCCTCGGGCGTGTACGGCAGCTTTGCCGTGTACAGCCTGTGGACAGCGATTGTCTAGGGCGCAGCCTGCCCGTCGAAAACCAGCCGGCCGGCCGCGTCCTGGGCCGCCAGTCGGGCCATCAGCTCGGGCGACAGGCTGATCTGGCGCTGGTCGGGAAACTTGCCCGGCTCCAGCCCGGGGCGCAGGAAGAACTCCTCGGGCCGTTCCACCCCCAGATAGCTGCGGACCGGTTCCAGATACCACTGGCGGCGCATGAAGTCCGGGCTGAAATAGGTCAGGGTGTCAGCCTCGGACCACTCCATCGGCCGGATGCCGTCCCGGATATTATAGGTCAGGATATCGGCCGCGATGTCCCAGTACAGGTGGATGAAGGGCGCATAGCCGCGGTCTCCCAGCTCCGGGTTGACCAGCTTGGTGCGTCGCACCTCGACCTGGACCAGTCGGTCAGCCCGGTCGTACATCTCGGTGCGCAGCGGATAGAAGGCGCGCTTTTCCAGCCAGTACACCAGACGCGGGCGGGCGTAGTCGGGAATCCAGTCGGCCCTGGCCTGGGCTTCGACCACATAACACTCGACCCCGCCGTCGGACGTATAGTGGACGTAGTCCGCGCCCATCAGACTGATATCCTGGGTCGCAACCTGCCGAAACGTCCCGTCGGTCTGGGTCACCAGCACCTGCGGACGGGTGGTCGGAAAGCGCACGGTGTCGTACAGCACATCGGTCCCCAGCAGCCGCCACGAAAACTCCCAGGCCGCCCGGCCTGAGGCGTCGTCAAAGGTCACCGCCATCTGGGGAAAGGGCTCGCTGCGCCGCTGAGACTTCTGGCGCCGCACCCGACGCAGCGACGGAGAATAGAAAAACATGTCCTCCTTCTTGGCGAACTGCGGCCCGGTGCGGTAGCGGAAGACGAGGTTCATCGAGCCGTAGGCCTCGGGCGGATACAGATGCTGGGTGAGGTAGCGGTACAACAGCTGACCGGGCTGACGGCCGATCTCAGCCGCCAGGCCGCGCGGCGCAGGATAGGCCATATAGCCCACCCCCTGGCCGGCGATGGCCAGAAAACCGGTATGCGAGATGGAACCGAAGATGTTGGCGAACACGCACGACCAGCGCGGGCGCTGGGTGAACTCCATGGCCCGGATGCCCATTTCCTCGGCGCTGTACGGCGGGCTGAACGGATACGGCTCGGCCGGCAGGTAGGGATACTGGGAGTGACGCGGCGTACTGGCGGCCAGCTCGAGCCGGGACAGCTCGGCCTCGGACAGCTCGGCCAGGGCTTTCCAGCTGCGCCCGCCCGCCGCAGTCTGGCCGAAGACGGGTGCAACAGACAGACCGCCGACCAGCAGCAGAACGAGTCCGACCCACCGCCGGGCGAGCGGCAACCGCTGCCCAGGTCTGGAGAAACCTGGGCTCAGCGGTCCTTGGGGCTCGGACTCAGACGCGCGTGGGACGCCCACGCGGCGACGAGCCGGTCGTTTACAGCGCGGCCAGAGCCTCACTCTGGGCCACCGGGTCCCACTGGCCGGTTGCCGGCAGGGGCCGCGAGCCGGGCTGGCGTTCGAGCGGGCTTTCCAGCCCCAGCTCCTTGGCGATCTCCCGCATGGCCGGGATGACCTCTTCACCGAGCAGCCGGATATTATTCATCCGTTCGGGATGACCGATCGGGCCGTCGTTCTGCCACAGGCCGAAGACGCCCGGACGCAGAATTTCCATGATCTTGCGCAGCTTGGGAATGACGGTCTTGGGCGTACCCCGAATCAGCTGGTAGGACTCCTGGGCGTGGGGATAGAGGCCGTACACGGCCGCCTTGGCCTCTTCGATGCTCTGTCCCTCATAGCCGGAGAAGAGCTGGCTGCGGCCCTTGGGATCGGTGAACTGGCGGGCCAGGCGCTGGGTCGCGGCCTTGGAGTTATAGCCGGACGGGAACAGCCACTCGGGCCGGATGGCGGTGTACATGCCCCCGCCGTACAAATCCTGCTTGCCCAGCTCCTGGGCCTTCTCTTCGGTCTCGGCGACATACACCTTCTGGAGATAGCCGAAGTTTTCCGGGCCGGCCTGATAGCCCTCCTGAGCCGCCGCCTCGGCGTACAGATTCCACAGCTCAACGGTCGGCTCCAGATAGGTGGCCAGGGCGACATACGGATAGCGGTGTTTGGCGCACCACTGGACCGTTTCGGGACTGACCAGACCCGGAATCCACATCGGCGGGTGGGGCTTTTGCAGCGGCAGGGCCCACGGATTCACAAACCGATAGTTGAAGTGCTTGCCCTCCCAGCGGAACGGTCCGGGCGTGGTCCAGGCCTTGACGATCAGGTCGTGAGCCTCGTTGAAATACTCCCGGTTATAGGACGGGTTGGTATTATTGGCGAACTGCTCCGTCCCGCCGCCACGGACCCAGCCGGCGACCAGCCGGCCCTTGGAGATCAGGTCGATTTCGGCCAGCTCTTCGGCCAGCCGCAGGGGGTTGCCGACCACCGGCAGGGGGTTGCCGAGCAGCACGATGCGGACCTTCTCGGTGATCCGGGCCAGAATCGAGGCTTCCACATCGACCACCGAGCCCATGCACAGGATCAGGCCGTGGTGCTCGTTCAGCATGATGCCGTCAAAGCCCACCTTCTCGGCAAAGACATCCTCGTCGAGGTATTCGTTGTACAGCCGCGAAGCCACTGCGGGATCGTAGTAGGTGTTGGGCACTCCCCAGTAGCCGTTCCTGAGCAGGACCTCCTCGGGCACCGGATGGTAGGGCCGCTCCGAAAAATACATGACATGCATGGCGCATCCTCCTTTGTCGGTCGTTGCCGACCATATTCAGCCAAGAAACTGTTGGACGGTCTTGATGAACTCGCTCGATTGCTCAATCTCGGGCCGGTGGCCGCACTGTTCGAGCACAACCAGCCTGGCGCCCTCAATCGACTCGCTATACACCTCGCCGGCGCTCGGGGGGACCACCTCGTCCTGAGCGCCCCAGATCAGCAGGGTCGGCAGGCCGCTCACCCCTTGCAGCAGATACGGCAGGCTGGGGTTAAACAGATACGGCGACCAGGCCAGACGAGCCACCTCGGCTCGGGCGTCCTCCCAGGCCTCAAACTGCTCGGGCGTTGGTTCCCCGCCGTACAGGGTCGCAAACTCGGGCGTGCGGCCGGGGTTGAGCACACTCTCGTCGAGGTATTTGCGCGAGGTCCGAATGAACAGGTCCTTGATCTCGCCGCGTGGCGGCTGAATCCCGGTCGCCCCGACCAGAATCATGCGGCTGAACTGGCCGGCGTGGTTGGCCGCCATTTCGGCCGCAATCCAGCCGCCCAGCGAAAAGCCGATCACGTCGATCGGCACCAGCTCGCGCTCGCGCAGAACGCGCGAGTAAAAGGCGGCCAGGTCGCGGATGCTGCGCGTCCAGTCGAGCTTGGGCGACTTGCCAAAGCCGGGCTGCTGGGGGATCAGCAGACGCCGGTTGGCGGCCAGGGCGGCATGCCACTTGAACCAGCCGGGATGGCCCAACTCCTCGTGCAGGACGAGCAGCGGTCGGCCGCTCCCGCCGCTGATCAGGGTCAATTCGGTGCCAGCCACCGCTAGCGTTTCTTCGGCCCACTCCTGTGCCTGGTCTGCCATACGCGGGTCTCCTTTCTGTCCCCCGGCCCTTGCGGCTCGGGCTCACTTGCCATGCTACTCCTGTACATCCTTCCTGCCCGCCGAGTCAAACAGAGTTGCAGACGAGAGATTGCTGAATGATCTGTTGTCCGCCTTGATGGTTGGATGGCTCACTGCTACCCTGCCCGCCCAAGAGAAGGTGAACAGACAAACCCTGAATTTGCCCCCGGTAGTCTGTGAGGGAGGAGAACCCGAAGATGCAAACTGGAACCCCGCTGACCCCGATATCGCTGATTCTTGCCAGCGGCCTGTTCTTGCTGGCCGGTGCCCTTTTCAACACGCACCCCGCCCTGGCGCAGACGCAGCTCGACTGCTCACTGCCTGAAGGCGTGACTCCGCTTGCGGATCCACCTGTGACAGCGCAACAGGTGGAAGACGGCAGCGCCAGCCTGACCGACTTCTCACTGGCCGTGAGAGACATCTTTGTAAGCGAGTCGCAGGGCATGACGACCCCCAACATTACGACCCTCAAGCAGTTAGCCTACGTTGGC
>WTHE01000561.1 GCA_011523315.1 Candidatus Binatota bacterium | reverse complement strand
GGCCCGCCCCCGCCGTGCGGGGTCGAAAACGTCTTGTGCAGATTGAACTGGATCACGTCGGCGCCCATGTGGCCCGGTTTGGCCACCCCCATCAGCGCGTTCAGGTTTGCTCCGTCCATATAGACCAGGCCGCCCTGGGCGTGTACCAGCTCGGCAATCTGGACAATCTCCCGCTCAAACAGCCCCAGGGTGTTGGGGTTGGTGACCATCAGGGCGGCGACTTCGTCATCCATATACTGCCTGAGCGTGGCCGCTTCGAGCGTGCCGTCCGGTCCGGCCGGCACCTCAACCACCCCATAGCCGCACAGCGCGGCCGAGGCCGGGTTGGTGCCGTGGGCGCTGCCCGGAATCAGCACCTTCTTGCGCGGCTGGCCGTGCTCGACATGGTAGGCCCGAATGAGCTTCATGCCGGTCAGCTCGCCCTGGGCGCCGGCCGCCGGCTGGAGGCTGATCGCGTCCATGCCGCTGATTTCGGCCAGGCTGTGTTCGAGACAGGCCATCAGCTCCAGGGCGCCCTGGGCGTATGCGGCCGGCATGAGCGGATGGAGCTGGGCAAAGCCCGGCAGGCGGGCCACCACCTCGTTCACGACCGGATTGTACTTCATGGTACACGAGCCAAGCGGATACAGCGTGGTCGCGGCGCTGAAATTCCACTGCGACAGCCGGGTAAAATGGCGAACCACCTCGCCCTCGCTGACCTCGGGAAAATCTGCAAGATCGTCCCGACACAGCTCGGGCGGCAGATCCTGAGCGCTATCGCGGGCCGGAATATCGTCCACCGGCAGAGAGTAGCCGATGCGTCCGGGCGAGCCCCGCTCGGTGATCAGCGGCTCGTTCAGCACGGCGCGCTTGGGCGGTCCGGCGGAATCGGTTTGTGGGACGTGCGGCAAATCGGAGCGCTGTGGCACGGTTGTTCCCTATTGCATGGCCTCGGCGCCAGCTCCAAGGCTGCGGGCCAGCCGCTCAATGGCCGCCCGGGGGTGCGTTTCGGTCACGCACACCAGCAAGCAGTCGGACAGCTCTGGATACCACTCGTACAGCGGCAGCCCGGCGACGAGCCCCTCGGCCTTGAGCCGCTGCCAGACAGCCTCGGCATTGTCCACGCGCAGGACGAACTCATTAAAAAACGGGGCCGAAAAACGCGCCTGACACCGGCCGGAGCGGGTCAGCAGGTCTCGGGCATAATGACTCTTGGTGACATTTTGCCGGGCCAGCCGGCGCAGCCCCTGGCGGCCCAGCAGGCACAGGAAGACCGTCACCGCCAGGGCGCACAAACCCTGGTTGGTACAGATGTTCGAGGTCGCCCGCTGGCGACGAATGTGTTGCTCACGCGTCGCCAGGGTCAGGACAAAGCCGCGCCGCCCGTCGTGATCGAGGGTCTGGCCAACCAGCCGCCCGGGCATATTGCGCAGGTAGGGCTGGCGACAGGCAAACAGGCCGATGCCCGGCCCGCCATAGCTCATCGGAATGCCCAGGCTCTGTCCCTCCGCCACCGCGATATCCACCCCGAGCTCACCCGGTGACTTGAGCAGCCCCAGCGCCAGCGACTCGGTCGTCGCGCTGATGGTCAGGCCACCGTGCTGACGCACCGCCTGACTGATGGCTGCCACATCCTCAACAATGCCAAACACATTCGGATAGCCGACGACCGCTCCAATGACGTTGTCATCCAGCTCGCGCTCCAGCGCCGTGCGGTCCAGCCGCCCGTCTTCGGCCCACGGCAGCTCGCGCAGCCGGACGCCGGGGAAGCCGTCGAGGTAGGTCCGCATGACCTGCCGATACTGGGGGTGGAGGGCTCTGGAGACCAGCACGGTTGAGCGCTTGGGCAGGATGCGTTTGGCCATCAGAACCGCCTCAGCCGTGGCCGAGGCGCCGTCGTACATGCTGGCGTTGGCGACATCCAGGCCCAACAGGGCCGCGATCAGGGACTGAAACTCGAACACCGCCTGTAGCGTGCCCTGGCTGACCTCGGGTTGATACGGGGTATAGGCTGTAGCAAACTCCCCCCGCTGGACGATCTGGTCAACAACGGCCGGGACGTTGTGGGGGTAGGCGCCGGCGCCCAGAAAAACCGCGGCCGCGCCCAGATTCCGGTCGGCCAGCTCGGTCAGCCGGTCCCGCAGTTCGGCCTCGGACACACCGGGCGGCAGCGCGATGTGAGCCTGGGCGCGCAGGCTATCCGGCAGATGGCTGAACAGCTCATCGACAGACTCCAGCCCGAGGACCGCCAGCATGGAGCCGATATCCTGCTCGGTGTGAGGGATGTAGCGCATATAACTCAGTCCACCGCCCTAGGCCTCCTGGTCGGCCCGCTCTTGTTCGACAAACGCGAGGTACTCCTCGGCGTCCATCAGGTCCTCGAGTTCATCCGGCTCGCTGACCTGGATCCGAATCATCCAGGCGTCGCCATACGGGTCGTCATTGACCATTTCCGGACTGCTGGGCAGGTCGATATTGACCTCGACCACGGTTCCGCTCATCGGCGAGAACAGATCGGACACGGCTTTGACCGACTCGATCACGCCAAACGGCTCCTCCTTCTGCACCGCAGTCTCGACCTCGGGCAGTTCAACATACACGACATCGCCGAGCTGATCCTGGGCGTAGTCGGTGATGCCGACCCGCGCGATGCCATCCTCGACAACGACCCACTCATGTTCGGTTGAATAGCGAAGCTCTTTTGGAACATCCATCGACATCTCCCGACCCCCTACTCCCTGCTCCTCCGATAGAAAGGGGGCTTGACGACCCGGGCCCGGACCTGGCGGCTGCGGATCTCTACCCACAGCTCTGTGCCCGGGGGCACCTCTGGCGGTCCGTAGCCCAGGCCGATCCCAACCCCCAGGCTCGGCGACTGGGTTCCGCTGGTGACATGACCGAGCACCCGTCCGTCTCGTCCCAGGCGATATCCGGGCCGTGGAATACCCCGCTCTTGCATGCGCAGTCCGAGCAGCTTTTGTGTCACCCCACGCTCTTTTTGCCGCGCCAGGGCTGCGCGGCCGATAAAGGCGCCGCTCTCAAAGTGCACCAGGCGCGACAGCCCGGCTTCAAAGGGCGAGACGTGGCGGTCCATATCCTGTCCGTATAACAAATAGCCGGCCTCAAGCCGCAGGGTATCGCGCGCGCCAAGACCGACCGGGACGAGACCGTCGGCCCGGCCCGCCTCCAGGCATGCCGTCCATACCCGGACGGCGTGCTCGGCAGGCACGAACAGCTCAAAGCCGTCTTCTCCTGTATAACCGGTCCGGGCCACAAGTCCAGTTGTCCCGGCCAGCTCGGCTTGGGCTGACCAATAGCGCCGCAGGGCGGACACGTCCAGAGGCGTGAGGCGCTGGAGGATGGCGGCGGCCTGCGGGCCTTGGAGGGCGACCAGAGCCGTCTCGGCACTCCGCTCAATCAGCTCGGCGCGACCCCGGTTATGGGCGTCCCACCAGGCAAAATCGGCCTCACAACACGCCGCGTTGACACACACAGAGTAGCGCTCTGGGCCGAGCCGATAGATAAGCACATCGTCAACGATCCCCCCGTCGGCATCACACATGAGGCTGTACTGAGCCTGGCCGACGGCCAGCCGTGCCACATCAGTCACCAACAGCTCCTGACACACGGCCAGGGCGCGGGAACCGCGCACCTCGATCTCGCCCATATGGCTGAGGTCGAACAGCCCGGCCCGGGCTCGCACAGCCCTGTGTTCAGCCACAATACCTGTGTACCGAACCGGCATGTCCCAGCCTCCAAAGACGGTAAAACGCGCCCCCAGAGCGTGATGGGTGTCGTACAGAGGAGTGCGTTTCGGCATGGCTCAGCTGGGACTGGCGGACTGAAAGAGGAAACGTGTCCTCCATCACTCTCACAAGGGCGACACGTTTCCTCTTTGTTGATGGGCCGCCTTGAGCGTGTTCTTGAGGAGCATGGCCACCGTCATCGGACCAACCCCGCCAGGGACCGGGGTGATAAAGGCGGCCCGTTCCTTGGCCGCCGGAAAATCCACGTCTCCGGCCAGCGAGCCGTCCGCCAGCCGGGAAATGCCGACGTCAATAACAGTCGCGCCGTCTTTGATCCACTCGCCGCGAATCATACCCGGCTGGCCGGTGGCCGGAATGACAAGATCGGCCCGGCGGACTTCGCCGGCCAGATCGGTCGTCCGGGAGTGACAGCAGGTGACGGTCACATGGTGTTCCAACAGCAGAAAAATCAGCGGCCGCCCGACCAGGTGGCTGCGTCCGATGACGACCGCCTTTTGACCCGCCAGGGGGAGCCCGGTGTGGGCCAGCAGGCGCATCACCCCGAGCGGGGTACAGGGTCGAAAACCGTCCTCGCCGCGCAGCAGCCGGCCCTGGTTGAGCAGGTGCAGGCCGTCAACGTCTTTGTTCGGGTCGAGCGCCTCGTTGAGGCGCTCGTGGCTCAGGGGCGGCGGCAGGGGCAGCTGGATCAGGATGCCGTTCACGTCCGGCCGGGCGTTGAGTTCGGTGATAAGCGCCAGGGCCTTGGATGCGGGCGTGGCCTCGGGAAGCCGATAGCCGAAGGACTGGATGCCGACTTTGCGGCACGCTCTTTCCTTGGTGCCGATATACACTCGGGAGGCGGCGTTATCACCAATCAGGATCGTGGCCAGTCCCGGCGCGCGGCCGTATTGAGCCCGAAAACCGTCGACCTCTTCCTTCACGGCTTGTCGGACCGACCGGGCAATCGCCCTGCCGTCAAGAATCGCACCCCGAGCCATATACGGATCAAAATACGCGAATCCCTGTGCGGATGCAAAGCCGAGAGACCGGTCCTGGGCGAGACGCGCCACAAAGAGGAAACGTGTCCTCCATCACTCTCAAAAGGTCGCCACGTTTCCTCTTCTCAGAATTCAAGCCCGACGCGCACATAGTAGAAGCCGCCATTGAAGCCGTAGGGCGAAGATTCCGGGTACTTCGCGCCCGTGTCGCGCGCATACGGATTGCGGCGCGGGAAGGCATCGAACACGTTTTCCGCCCCGACCGCAAGGATCACCGCCTGGCTGAAGGGCAGCGTCAGCACGGTGTACGAGGCTTCGATGTCCACCAGCCAGCGCTCGCCGGCGTCCAGGAAGCGCGTGTCGGTGTTGGCGTGGGCTTCAAAAAATTCGTCGTAGAAATACAGCCGGGTCAGAAAGCGCCACGGTCCCCAGACGTGATCGGCGGTCAGTGAGAAACGGAATTCCGGCAGGCCGTCCTCCATCTGACGCACCTGCATGGCATTGACGACGTGCGGGTCGAAGCGGTCGAGGTTCAGACGGTTCCAGTTGCCGGCGAAGGTCAACACGGTGTCGCCGGCCCGCGTTGCCAGCGGGTAGGTCGCCACCACGTCGAGCCCCTGGGCGGTCGTGTCGAAGGCGTTGGTGAAGTAGCGGACCGAGGTGATGGTACTCGCGTCGGGAGCCAGGCGGTCAAAGGCCGTCCGCTGCTCGGCGGAGACTTTGAAATCCTGGGTCAGCCCGATGCGGTCCTGAATCTTGATCCGGTAATAGTCAACGGTCAGGCTGAAGTCGCCCGCATTGAACACGCTGCCGACGGAATAGTTGACCGATTTTTCCGACTCCAGCGACCGGCCGCCAAAGAAGGCCGCGACCGGGTGA
>WTHE01000487.1:2689-5613 GCA_011523315.1 Candidatus Binatota bacterium | reverse complement strand
TCATTTTTCAACCCGGCAACCGTCACACATCCCGCGACAGTGTATCAGCGCGACCCCTGCCCCCTTGTCCCCAGACACACCGTAGCATATGTCTTTCCAGCGGAGCGTCCGGCTCACACAGAAGCATGAGGAGGTCCGCAGGTTGATTGAGCGACAAGCAACGGAGAATCATATCATAGAGGAGGGTATCGTCAGCGCCGCGCCGGTGTGGCTGTTCGCCGCAACGCTGTTCGTGAGCGCGACCCTCTTGTTCTGGATTCAACCGCTGTTCGCAAAAATGGTGCTGCCGCTGCTCGGCGGCTCGCCCTCGGTCTGGAACACCGCCATGGTGTTCTTCCAGGCCGTCCTGCTGGCCGGCTATGCCTATGCTCACCTGCTCAGCCGCCGGTGTGGCCAGCGCAGCCAGATTCTCCTGCACCTCGGCGTGTTGGCGATAGCGGCGCTCGCCCTGCCAATCGGCGTCGCTCACGGCTGGCGTCCCGATGCCGGCACACCGCCGACGCTGTGGCTGCTGGGCCTGCTCGGTGCCTCAATCGGCGCGCCCTTCTTTGCCGTGTCCGCGACCGCTCCCCTGCTCCAGCGCTGGTTTTCCCACACCGGCCATCCCCACGCCCACGATCCCTACTTCCTGTACGGCGCGAGTAACCTGGGCAGTATGCTCGCCCTGCTGTCATTTCCGTTCGTGCTCGAACCGCTGCTCAGCAGCCACGCCCAGGCCGTCGCCTGGACCGTCGGTTTTGCCGTCCTGGCCGTGGCCATCGCCGGGTGTGGCGGCATGGTCTGGCGGCGCACCGTCAGCCTCACCACCACGCCTGACACAGGAACGCGCCCGAACTGGCCGCAGCGCCTGAACTGGATCGGCTATGCCGCCCTGCCCTCCGCCCTGCTGCTCGCCGTCACCACCCACATCTCCACCGACATCGCCCCCGCTCCCCTGCTGTGGGTCATCCCCCTGACCCTGTACCTGCTCACCTTCGTCATCGCCTTTGCCCGCCGCCCGCCAATCCCGCACTGGTTCGTCGTGCGGATCACGCCCCTGGCCCTGATGGTCCTGGTCGCAACGGTCGCCTTTCGCGAACCGGTTGGCCTGTTCCTCCCGCTGCACCTGATCGTCTTCTTCATCATCACCCTGATGTGTCATGGCGAACTGGTCCGTCGCCGCCCCGGAGTGGCCTCCCTGACCGAATTCTACCTGTGTCTGTCGCTCGGCGGCGTCCTTGGCGGCGCGTGCATCGCCCTGGCTGCACCCGTGCTGTTCGACTCGGTCTTTGAGTACCCGCTGAGCCTGGCACTGGCCGCAGCCCTGCTGCCCGGCGCAAACCGCCGAGCCAAGCGGGGCGATATCATCCTCGCCGGGATCATCCTGGCCGTGTTGATCGGCGGTCAGGCAGGCGCGACCGCTTTCAGCTACCCGCTCAACAGCTTTATCGTCTACTGCATCTGTGCCGCTTTTGTCCTGGTCGTCTTCGCCCTCAAAGAGCGTCCGCTCGGCTTCGCGCTGTGCATCGGCACCATATTCGTGGGCAGCTTGTACGCTTCGAGAAGCAATGAGACGTTGTGGCAGGGCCGCAGCTTCTTCGGCGTCTACCGGGTGACCGAGTCCGCCGATCCACCGACCCGCAGTCTGTTCCACGGCACCACCAACCACGGCGGCCAACTGATGGCAGCCAACGGCGATATCAGCCCGACGACCTATCACACGGCTTCAAGCCCGGTCGTTGAGGTGCTGAGAGCAATACAGGCCCGAGGCAGCGGCCAGCGTGTCGGAGTAGTCGGCCTGGGTGCCGGCGCCCTCGCCTACTGGCGGCGTCCCGCCGACGACTGGCGCTATTACGAGATTGACCCATTGATTATCTGGCTGGCGGTCGAGAGCGACTACTTCGGTCTGATGCCGCGCGGCGCCGAGTCCATCCCTATCGTCCTGGGCGATGCGCGCCTGACCCTGGCCGAAGAACCCGACGGCCGCTTCGACTTGCTCATCATGGAAGCGTATTCATCCGATGCCATCCCCATGCACCTGCTGACCCGCGAAGCCGTCGCCCTGTACATCGACAAACTGGCCGAGGACGGCCTGCTGGCGATGCATATATCGAGCCGCCTTCTTGACCTGGAACCGGTTATCGCCCGTATCGTCGAACAGGCCGGCTATGCAGCCGAGCGCGCCTTTCGCGATGACATCGACGAGGAGGCCGACCCCACCGGCAACCCGTCGCACTGGGTACTGATCGCCCGTCAGCAGGCAACCCTTGACAGCCTGGCGCTCGGCGAGGTCTGGCAGCCGCTTGACACGCCATCAGAGGGGCGCGCGTGGAGCGACGATTTCTCCAACCTGCTCGAAGTCATCCGCTGGAAGTAAGGCGACATGCACCCGGACGTGCTCGACACTGCGAATACAATGCTCACTGGAGCAAGCATTTTCCGGGAAATCGGGCCGAAAATCCGGCGCAGGAAACCGGATTTTTGCAGGGGAGGGGGGGGGATACACCCCCTGTGGGACGATGTGAGGAAAATCAGGGAGTTACGCTGTTATAGGGGGGATCAACCTTTTCAGAGCAGACGCGCCCGGCGGAGTTCTTCGGCCAGTTCCGGCACCCGCAGCGCATACTTCCGCAGAACCTCTTCAAGCCGGTGTTCCCGCTCCCGCATCTCCTCCAGCCCGCGCACGGCCGGCGCGAGCGCACTGCGTCGGTCCCAGATTACAAAACCGACCAGGGCAAACATCCCGCTGAACATCATCCCAAACCCGCCCAGCATCAGGCGTTCCAGCCCGTCAATCCGCTGCTCCAGCCCGTCAATCCGCTGCTCCAACCCGTCAATCCGCTGCTCCAGCCCGTCAATCCGCTGCTCCAGCCCACCGATTCGCAAGCTGATCCGCTGCTCCAGATCATCAAGCCGCCGGTCAACATGCCGCTCCAGCGTCTCAA
>WTHE01000487.1:0-2589 GCA_011523315.1 Candidatus Binatota bacterium | reverse complement strand
GACAGAGACTGCACACCACGGACTTCATGACACGTTCTCTCACCGCTCAGGCGGCGGCACGGCAGCTCATGCCGTGCCCCTCCTGTCTTACTGCCACACTGCCCACGGGAAGGCAATGGAAAGACGCCTTTTTCGCATCCCAGCGTCGAACCCAGCCGGGAGTGAAGACACACGCGGCATATTGCCGGGCGGACAACAAAAGACTAAGCTGGTGGGCACTATGAACGTTATCCCAACTGTTGTCGAGCAGACGGGCAGAGGGGATTGTGCAGTGTTTGCCATGTGTATAGCATCTCACCTTTCCAGATGGGACGGGAGTATGCAGCAGGAGAAGAAAGAGAAAAGATGAAACACCTCGTTGGTTTGCTCGCTTTCATCATTGTCGCCAGCTTCGAGCCCGGGACGGCCTTCACTTCCGGCTCTCTTTCGGCAGGCAGCGGCACCAGCCCTCGGGATGCCTACACACAGGGCAAGGTCCTCACCTTCAAAAAACTCGTCTGTGCCTCCTGTCCCATTCAGCGAGGCGAATTGGACCGAGCCCGCGCCCAGAGCCTCAAGAACAGCATTGAAGCCCGAGAAGAGGAAACCAAGCCGGGTACGCCGGACGATGAACACATCCAGGTTTTATGTCCGGGGAGTCGGGGCGTCGCCTGCACGGATAAGAAAGTGGATGAACAGGGACTCGTCCACTACTACCTGACGCGCCGCTACCAGCTGTGAGCCCCTCTTCGCGTTCCCACCCGCTCACTCAACGCCTAGAGTATCCAGAGAGATAAGAAAGGGCTTTATGCGACGATTGTATCCATGCTTGCTGTGGCTGGGCGCGGCCATAGCGTTCAGCGTCTCGCCCGCCTTCTCACAGCCGTGGTCCGATGAAGGCTTTCTGGTCGTAGAGCAGCCCTACTCTCCGGGAGTCTCCTTCACCTTCTTGGGGCGTTCGCCGTGGCTTCCGGCCCCCGAGACTGGCGCCGTCTCCGTGTCCTACACCTACCAGACGGCGGACGAGTTCTACTTTGGCACAAGCAAGAGACCAACGCCGGGGCCGACCAGCGAGGACCTGGTGCAGAAAACCGTGTGGGTGGACGGGACCTACGGCATATTGGACTCGGTCGCCTTGGACCTACGCCTGGGATTCGCAGAGAGCGACTTCGAGGTCGAGGGCGGTCATCCAGCGGTACGGAAGGAGAGCTACAGCGGCCTCGCCGATGTGAACTTCGGAGTGACATGGCGCCTCCTTGACGAGGTGCTGAGCGACTATGCCCTGATGCCGAGCGTTGCGCTCCGTGCGGGGGCAATCATAGCCGGAGACTACCAGACCGGCTACATCAACTCGCTCGGCGATGGTGGTGACGGTTTTGAAATCTCGGCGCTGGCCGGCAGGTTTTTCGCTGATCGGTTCGCCCTGTCTGGAGAGTTCGGATACCGGAATCGTAACGATGATGTCCCCGACAACCTCTTCTTGAGATTGTCGGCCGGGGTGTCGGTCTGGGATCGTGTAGGGCTGAGCGTCAACTATGAGCGCGTCGACACGCCGTGGACGAGTTTCGATATCGGCGACCCCGGATTCTCACCCGACCGTTTTCCTGAAGTGCGGGAAGAAATGGAACTCATCGGCGCGGGGATCAACTGGGCCGTGTCGGACCGGGTGAACCTCGTGTTTACCTACGCGTCGGTCATCGCGGGCCGGAATACCGCAGACTCCGATGTGTTCAGTGTATCGCTGGGGTATTCTTTCGACGTATTCTGAGCAAAGGATCAGGGGGTTCTTGTCAGGCGGAAGCCGACAGAGCCGCTACGAGAGTCAGGAGGGCCGATGCCGCGAGACCCAGAGCGGCAATCAGGGGCGTCGTAGCCCCACCCCCCGCCGCGAATGATCCGGCGGGTGCCTGAAGACGGCCCCTGAGGGTCCGTCACCCTGGCGGAGGGATAGTCGCCATACCAGTCCGCCACCCACTCCCACACATTCCCATGCAGGTCATATAACCCCCAGTCATTCGGACGCTTGCTCCCTACGGGATGGGTCGTGCCGTCGGAGTTGTCCCTGTACCAGGCATACGCGCCTAACTGGCGCGGCCTGTTTCCAAAACTGTACGCGGTCCGCGTCCCCGCCCGTGTCGCGTACTCCCACTCCGCTTCCGTCGGGAGTCGATACGCCGTTATCCCCTCCCGCACATTCAGCGCCGCAATAAAAGCCTGCGCATCCTCCCAGGACACGTTCTCCACCGGACAGGTATCGCCACAGTCAGCAAAATGCGACGGATTATTCCCCAGCACCGCGCGCCACTGCCCTTGGGTCACTTCGTATTTCCCCAGATAAAACGGCTGAGTGATGTGAACCGTATGGAGAGATCTTTCATCGCTGCGGCCCGTTCTCCTCGTTGGCAACCCCATCCGGAATGTCCCCGCCTCGATGCGCACGAACTCCATCCCGATGGTGTTGACCAGCTCGTTCGCCTCACGCTGTCGCGCGGCTTCCTGCGCCTGTCGCTGCCGCTCCGCCTCAGCCGCTACCCGTTGCCGTTCTGCTTCCTCAGCCCGTTGCCGTTCTGCTTCCTCAGCCCGTTGCCGTTCTGCTTCCTCAGCCCGTTG